>NZ_OY762614.1:2260000-2560000 GCF_963666145.1 uncultured Desulfobacter sp.
CAGATTTATGGTTCCCAAGCCCTTTGCCAAAGTCCGGCTGCGTTTTTTGGATCCTATCCACGTCGACGCCAAGGGAAATGAAGAGTTTGACACCCTGCGCAGACGGCTTGAAGCGCGCATGCGACCGGGCCTGCACCTTCAGGCCAGATGAATCACCACTACCCCGCCCCGGTCATACCCGAAATGCCTGAACACCCCGGCGTATCCGGTGGCAATACCCTTATAAAACCGCTCAAATGGGATATTGTATGGCCGATGCTGATCCGGATCAACATCCAGGATAGTGACCAAACCGGTTGAAGGATCAAAGCCGCCCACAGGAGAAATATGGGGGATATTCATCTCTTTTATAAAAGAGCCCTGGTCAAAGTGGGCAATGATCAGACAATTGTCCAGGGACTGAAATTTTTTAAGATCCCCAAGAATCAACTGTCTCACCCGGGCCTTGTCCGGGCCTAATAAATCGCCTTTGATCATTTCAACCCGCTTAAAAGGGATATCATAGGCCTTAAGACTGTCCTGGACAACATCTCTGAGAACGGCCAGCGGCAGACCCCGCCGCCCATTATACCCGTCCGGTCCCATGCGCTCCTTCCAGTGGGCCGTTCTCACTTTTTCTAAAATGGCCTGCTGGGTAACTGTGGGGCCACATCGTTTGTACCGTTCCCTTAACACATTGACCACGGCCACCACCGATGCCACGGAACACGACGATTCATGGTATTGCTTGACATGGTGGCGGAACAAGGCGGCCTGTAGACTTTGCGCTTTGAACAGTTCTGCAGACGGGGTGATATGCCGTGCCCGGTCCGGACCAAAGCTGCCCGTTCCCGTTGCCCAATGAAAAAAATATCTGATGGCCAGATATACCCGGACAATGTAAAATTTAAAAAGGTGTTTCATGGGCCTGATCTATCGTTCACGAATGACCGTCTGGGTCCGGCCTATATTCACAGCAAGTCCCTGGGATGTCTCCTCTAAAAAAGATGACATCCGGGCCAGGGCGTTCTGGGTAAATTTGATCAAATTGGCGTCGGTTTCCATAAAAAGTGCGTCCGATTTTGTGTAAAGGGCGTCAGGATCAAGGGCAATGGTCCCAAGGGTATTTAAGATCAACATAATGCCGTTCTCTTTTTTAACAAGATCCACCACAAATACCGCCGTCTCCTCATAAGGGAAATAGACCTTTTCTTCAACATCATTGAGGATTTGAGATAAAAAATACCCCTGGTCGTCTTTTCCAATGGATTGGTTAAAATATTTTATAATCTTCGGGTGTTCCAGTTTTCCGTGTTCGTTGTGCCAGGTGCCGTCCTGGTCCATCCAGAAAACCGCCTCTTCTTTGGGAATGATGTTCTGCTTTTTTGCCTCGCCCATGGGTATTTCCTTGCGTTTATGGGTTAAGGTTTCCTTGTAACTGAAAACAAAACCGGATACAAGTGGCAAACAATATTAACAATATGGAGAAACACCTGGTTATGACCCGCCATCTGGAAAATGGCCTTTCAATGCTGCCCGGTAAGGTAAAGAATCGTCTCGGCATTGCTGACTTGCCTGTGGTATCGGTGCTCGGTCAGTTAGACAAAGCCCTGGAAGAGACAGGGCGTGCCCTGCTTGCCGCCCCGCCGGGCGCCGGCAAGACCACCCTTGTGCCTTTAAGTCTGATGGACCGGCCCTGGCTGAAAAACAAAAAAATCATCATGCTCGAACCCCGGCGGCTGGCAGCCCGTGCCTGTGCCGCCCATATGGCGGAACTTCTTGGGGAGACTGCGGGTCAGCGCATTGGATACCAGGTCCGCATGGAACGCTGCATTGGCCCCGACACCCAGGTGGAGATTGTCACCGAGGGGATTCTCACCCGCAGACTGCAATCAGATCCCGGGCTGGACGGCGTGGGACTGGTTATTTTTGATGAATTCCATGAGCGGCATCTCCATGGGGATCTGGCCCTGGCCCTAAGCCTTGATGCGGCCGAAGGGTTTGCCGACGACCTGCGCATTGCCGTCATGTCCGCCACCATGGACATCCAGGCGTTGTCCGCTCTGCTGGGCAATGCCCCGGTTATTTCATCCCGGGGTAAGGCCTGGCCCGTGGAAACCATATATGTGGACCCGCACAATCAAAAGGGCGCTTCCAATGCCAGACCAGGATGGGCCGGTATTCTGCCCGCCTGCCTGAAGACAGTGGTCAAGGCGGTGCACTGCCATGACGGAGATATCCTGGTATTTCTGCCCGGTGCCGCAGCCATCCGAATGCTTGCTGAAAACTTAAATGAAAAATTCAAACAGGATGCCACCGTAAAAGTGGTCCCTTTGTTCGGCAGCCTCTCTTTTAAGGACCAGAAAGCCGCCATTGAGCCGGCAGCACCGGGAACCAGAAAAATCGTTATTGCCACCCCCATTGCTGAGACCTCCCTGACCATCCAGGGTATTCGGGTGGTGGTGGATTCAGGCCTGGTCAACCAGCCGGAGTTTTCACCGGGCAGGGGCATGACCCGGCTGGTAACCCGGCCGGTATCCAAAGCCTCTGCAGACCAGCGCCGGGGCCGGGCAGGCCGGACTGCCCCGGGCATCTGCTACCGCTTATGGCCCGAATATTTACACCAGGGCCTTGTGCCGTTCAACCGCCCGGAAATCCTGAATGCGGATCTGACACACATGATTCTTGAACTTGCTCTTTGGGGAGTGCGTGACCCATCCGAGCTGAAATGGCTGGATACGCCCTCTCCTGCAACAGTTTCAGCGGCAAAAGATCTGCTTGTTTCCCTGGGGGCTCTGGACCATGAAGGCACAATCACAACCCATGGCAGGGAGATGCTCACCGCGGGCATCCACCCCCGACTGGCCCATATGGTGCTTCGGGCCAAAGAGATGAAGCACGGCTTTCTGGGGTGCTGTTTATGTGCATTGGTTGAGGAAAAGGATATCGTTGCCGTTGAACATGGCCGACGGGACCCGGATATCGTGCTGCGCCTGGAGATACTGGCCAAGCTGTCCCAATCTCAAACGCAAAAAAGCTGTTCTCCCCACAGGGAACGGGCATTATCCATTCTGACCCAGGCCCGGCGGCTGGCAGGCATCTTTAGTATCCAAAACCGGGACATGGATATGAACGCCGCAGGCAGGCTTCTGGCCCAGGCCTTTCCCGACCGGGTGGCGGTGCGGCGCAAAGTCGAATCGTTGTCCTTTCTGACAGCCAACGGCAATGGTGTCTTTTTTGACACCCAGAACGCCTTGTCTGCACGCGAATTTATTGTGGCCGTTGAGGTGGACGGCCAGGCAAAAAACGCGCGGATTTTCCTGGCCGCCGCCCTGGAACGGGCGGATCTGGAAAATGATTTTTCAACAGCACTTAAAACCCAGGATGTCGTAGACTGGGACCCGGCAAGCGGTTCCGTAAAGGCGGTCAGACAAACCCTGTTCGGGCGGATTGAAGTCAATCAAACACCGTTACCCGCACCAGCCCCGGAAGCTGTAAAATCGGCCATAATCCAGGGAATCAAACAAAACGGCCTTCAATCCCTTGACTGGCAGAAAAAAACAATAACTTTCAGGCACAGGGTAATTTTTCTAAAAAAAGTTGCCGATACCCGGCCGGATTTTTCCCAACTGCCGGATATGGGGGATCAGGCCCTGACAGATACACTGGCAGACTGGCTCGGCCCATTTCTTTCCGGGGTAACTTCCGCTGCCGGACTGAAGCGCATAGATCTGGATGCGGCCATAAAAGCGATGTTTACCTGGGATCAGTTAAAAATAGTTGACCGGCACGCCCCAACCCATATCCAGGTTCCCTCCGGCTCCAACATCCCCATCCAGTATGCGGACAAAAACGGTCCCTTGGAATCACCGGTACTTGCGGTCAGAATCCAGGAACTATTCGGCATGGCCGCCGCCCCGGTGATCGCCGCAGGCCAGGTGCCCTTGACCCTTCATCTGCTTTCTCCGGCATCCCGGCCCGTACAGATCACAAGCGATCTTGATCATTTCTGGGCACATACCTACCAGGAGGTAAAAAAAGATCTCATGGGGCGCTATCCCAAACATTACTGGCCCCAGGACCCGCATACAGCCCAGGCCACAGCCAGAGCCAAACCTAAAAAGCCCCAGCGTCCGTCTGATCATTGATAAAGATGCATATATTGCCAAATCATTTTTTGTATACAATTGATTCTGGCGGGGCTTCGAGCAGTAACGAAAATAATATAAAAAATTTATTCTTGCGTTTCTCTGTTCGGGATGGTTAATCTCCAATTATGTTGACTTTCCAATATCATTTATTTCTGAAAACAAATGGAAATTAATTTTTCAAATATCGCCTTTGGATTGTTTGCTGTCGAACAAGTAATAATGACAAAATTAGGAACTTATCCTTACCTGCTCGGTTTTCCATTAACAAATTGGATTTTCCCATCAAATGTTCAATCAGGCAACTTTGGAGGATGGAAACTAATTGGTAGAATTAAGGTAAAACGGGATTCTCAAGGGAATATTTTTATAAGGCACCGACATTTTCCATTAACTTGGGGACCGTATGTGCTGGTCGGCCATGTAAAAAAAGAGAATCCAAATAGCTTAATTATACGTATTGGACCACTAACAGCCTTTTTCTTTGGTTCTTTTATAATTCAGGGACTATTGGGAGGGCTGTACTCGATATTCATTACAGTTGGTACAGTATCAGCATTTATTCTATATTTCGGGGCATCTCTTGTGAATGGATGGGAAGCTATTAACGAAAAGCATAAATAAAAGGCTCCCAAAAGTACATTTAAAGGGTGTTGGAATCAATCAAATTTTCAACTGAGTCTAAACTGCCTACGCGCTTGAATTTCGATTTTTTAAGACCCGGTAGTCCATTTCTATCGTTATAAAATCTGAAATTTGTTTTTTGCCGCAATTTTTATGTTAGATAGTGGCCTTGCTTATACTTCAGATACAACGGTATTAACTGAATCAATCGGTTCAAAAAAATCAGCATTGAAATTAAATTCTATCCTGTTGAGGCAAACAACTCCTTTTGTTTATTATCTTTTCTGATTATAACGGATTTGGGGGATAGAGCCGGAGAGCGATGAAATAGACTGAAAAAAATCATTTCCTGAGTTATGGTTGAAGCGCCAACAGCAACGATAACAAATAAGGAAAATGATGAGTTCCTCCTCTACCACCGCTCCCCGACTGAATCGAACTATTTGTATGAATGTTTGTCAAGCACAATATTACATCATTATCCAGCAGGCAGCCCAATTCCGGATGGTATTAGACATGGTAATCATGAAATATCCCGAGCTTTTCCCCGTTGAAATCACTAACGGATACAAAATGAAGGAGATCCGATTCTCCAAAAAACTGAAATTGAAAATCAGGAGAATTGTAATAGCAGGTGTCAGTTATACCATACGACCTTCGTTTGCCATGCCCTATATGAGTGGTCTTGTAAAAGATGTTGAGAAACCGTTATTTTTGCGGAAGTTTGCAGTCCCGTTTTGGGCTTTGAGTTACTGCTTCGGTAAAAATTCCATGTATTGGTATCGCCTTGAAGCATCCCTTGGCCGACATAGTCTTGTGGGAACCACGATTAAATCCCCAGATACATTACCCCAACATGTTTCTGCTGATGAAAAGCATACTCGTCTTTTGGGAGAAAAGACCTATATTGCAACGACGGCTGGGAAAAACTGTATTTTAGGAGCCAGTGTTTCCGAAACGGCCTCCGGCAAAGACCTCCAAAAAGCTTACGGGGTATTTAAAGAGGAGGCTGAATGTATTAATCCGGGATATCAGCCAGAAACTGTCAATACCGACGGATGGCGGTCAACGCAGAAAGCCTGGAGAAAATTGTTCCCCAAGATAACTGTGTTATCCTGCTTCTTACACATATATATTGGCATACGTGATCGCTCACGCAAAAAATATAAGGAGCATTTCCTGGATATGGCGACCAGGTTATGGTACTGCTTTCGGGCAGAGTCTAAGGGGGCATTCTCACAGAGAGTTCGGAGGCTTTCCGAACATTGTCAAAATACGCAGAACGAAATCCCAGACGTAATTTCAGCCAAGATCAAGAGGGCGCATTCCCATTTTCCCGGTTAGCTTAGGCATATTATCCGTAAACGTTGAAATATAGCAATTGCTCAACAATACATATAAAAACAGCTTGTTATATCATAAAATTATCCTTCCAGTCCCATTTTCCCGGTGCACAGAACCAAGGAAAATCAGGTGTCTCGGGCAATTTATGTTGAAATTTTTATCTGGTGAGCGCACAGCGGAAGGCCTTCGTTAAAAACATACAATGTCTAAGCTTGACTTAACTGCTTGATTCTTAATAATTTAATTGCTGTTATAAAAAATATCCAGTCGACCGGGAAAATGGGAATGCGCCCGATCAAGAAGCTCAAGGATAATCTTCCACAGTTTTCCGAAGCTTATGATTTTCCTGGTGCACATAGAACAAGCAACATGGTTGACCGGCTGATGCAACGGATGGACCGTCATTTATTCAGCACCAAGTATTTTCATGGCACTATGAAATCGGCCAATCTCAGTATACGTGCCTGGGCTCTTATCCAAAATTTTGCTCCACTCAATCCGTGGACGGTAAAGCAAAAGGGCCATGTGAGTTCTTTTGAAAGAGTGAACGGATTCCAATACCACGAGAATTGGCTTCAGAACCTTTTGATTTCAGCTTCATTGGGAGGCTTACGGACGGGTCCCCCAAATCCGTTATAACCAGTATCTTTTTTCTGCGGTTTATGTCTTGTCCCAGCCATTTCAATCAACAATGTTACAATTGTCGTCAATACTGATCGGACAACTACACCATGCTGGCTTCTCACTCTCGTCTGTTCAAGGCCTTCTCTTTTTTTCATCAAATTGAAAGGCCGTTCGCAGTTCTTTCGAATTTCGATTGCTGATTGCGACCCGTTATGAAAAGTTGGCATTGGCTGGAAATGACCGTTATCAAAACCAATTATTCTCGATTTAGGGCAACTTGATGCAAACATACATTCGCCGGGCGTTGCTCCACACCTAAATTCATGGCCATCCAGTGTTGTACCCAGATAATCCATTGGAATTTCACAAGAATCATTGCAGGTAACTCTCACCGGAGATTGCAATACATTCTCGGGCAATTTCGCTTGCTCCGATGCAGGGGCCACGACATAGACACCTGTTTCATTGAGAACCGAACCATCACTATCGTGGTAAGCCTGGTCTGCGGTTATCAATTTAATATCAATGCCTAATGCTTGAGCAAGCTTGATCAATGGTTTCAGAAACAGGCTGTCGTGATGATTCGCTGCCCCCACAAGGGATACCAATGGAAAGCTATGGCCGTTTGTGGGATTAATAGCGGTTAGTGTATGCATCCGGTATCCAATGACATAATGCGACTTATCCCTTTTGTTCCGGCGTTTCCCACAATCACAGTCCAGATCGGAATAAATTCGTACTTTTTTGCCGTTGATTTCAATGGCGCAAAGGGGATAATTGACTTCGGACGGCAGTTCACTGGAATCAACACCATGAATAACGGTATTCTCAAGACAACCCGATTTATAAAAATGGTGGAGGAAATATACCAGGACGTTCATCAATTGATTAAATTTCAGGTCGCTCCGGAAATGACATAATTCAGTATGATCTACCTGTTTTTTAGCCTTTAACGACAACCGAATAAAACGCCTGTTTTGCTTTCGCTCTTTGCCAAAATATTCATCGCTGCAAAATTTCCTGTAACTGATTTCAGGATATTTGATAATTTTTAACAGCTCCATCCGAAATAATTGGTAGGGCTGAATATCCCTGTGTGCAGCGGAGTAACCATCGGGCGCGATCAAGCTATTGATAAGCTGGTCATCTATGAGTTGGTCAATAAACTGCAATTCCTGATCTACAATTTCAGGGTATGGCTTTTTCAGGGTGTCAAAATTAAACAGGTTATCGGAATGAAAATTCTCAATGTAAGATGCCATTTCAGGAAGACTACGAATGCCTGCTGTAGGGGATTGAGCTTCAATACCTATGAGGTCCTCGATGGGGATGTCCAGAGATTGAGAATAATCGTATTGCTCCACAATCTCCATCATGATTTGTTCTGTCAGTTCTTTTTTGGACGCCCTTGTCATCGTTTTCCAGTTCGGAAAACTCTTTTTTAATTGCTTTGTGATGAGCCGCCTGATATTTTTTCTATGCATAAAGCCTCTGTGGCGTTGTTTTCTTTTGTGTTTGGTCGCTTGAAAGTACAACTAAACAGAGGCTTTTTCAACTCCTAACAAACTGAAAATATGTCTGATTTTATTAAATTTAGGTGGTCGATTTCAACACCCTTATTTAATACATTATTTTCGTTACAGATCGAAGAATAGCCAGAATCAATTTTATAGAACAGACTCTTGAATCAAACTAAGAGACTGAGGCCTGGCAGATTCAAGAAAATTAAAGCACCAGCCGCTCATGAACGCTTAAAAAAACAGATATTTTGCTCAATCTGAATCTTTTCTATTAAAAGGGTTCAATGGGTAACATAGCAACACGGACCCAGACTTCACTATCAGCATGGCTGGTGCGGCGCACAGCCACCTTAGTCGTTTCCGTGCCCATACTTGCCCGGGTGCAACAAATATCATGGGCACTATCCCCAACATTACAGCCAGTTATTTTGGGCGTTCTGCCAGGAGTCAAACCAAGTGTGCAGGCGGCTTCCGGATACGCCGACACCCGTCAGAAACAGGGTGGATTTCAAAAAGCCGGTTTCGTGTCCTCCTGTAAAGATGCCGTTTTCGATCAGATCCGAAGGCTGAATTCCCTGCCTGAGATAGCCGCCATATTTCAGGACCTGAGAATAACCGGAGTCGCTGTCCAGAAATCCCCGGGTGGTGGTCAGAAAATGATCCATGACAGACTGCGCGCCGTCAAGGTCTGCAATATAATCGGCCACGGACAAGAATTCAGTCTTTACAGACCCCTTCAGCTCATTGGTGATGTCAATCAGACTGTCCAGACGCTTCCCTGAGATGGCTGCGGCATTAAGAAAATCCATGGTTTCACCGGAATTCAAGGACTGGGCCGTTTCAAGAAGTGCCTCGAAGGTATCAAATCGTTGTCCGCCGCCCAGGGCCTGGGCCGAAGCCAGGATCAGGTCGTTCAAGCTTGTTTTACCCAGGGTGTCGGCATAGGAAAGGAAGGTTTCGCTCTGGGTTGCGTCAAGGCTGGATGCAACGTCCATGAGGGTTCCAAGCACCTCTTCTCCGGCTGTATCCGCGACGGATAAAAAAGTGTCCCGCTGGACCTGGGTCATCCCGTTAAACTCTTTCAGAAACTTATTAAAATCCTGGGACTGCGCTCCTGCCGCCATCAGGGTGTTCATCCGGTCTTCCCCCAGCACACCGTTCAGATATACATATTCCTGGGCAAGTCCCGGGTCCTCACCTTCTGCCGCAGCCTTTTCACTGGCCAGAAAGGTTGTCAGTTCTGTTTCTGTAAGGTCTTGTGCGGTTGCGATAAATTCACCCATCATTTCCGGCGAATTTTTGCCGATATTGGCGACCGTGTATAGAAAATCGCTTTGCTGAGTTCCTTCCAGGGTTTGAGCCATGGAAGAGAGCGCCTCAATATGCTCCGGATTCTGGGCCGCCGCATATAAAAAATAACTTTGGTTCCTGCCGATCAGTCCGTTGGCCGTCTCAACCAGTTCGTCTGCATGGGATGGGGCGGCATCAGCCGCTGAGATGAAATTGGCCAGGTCAACATAATCAAGGTCAGCGGCAAAAAGAAAAAGATCGGCCCGCTGCTCCTGACCAAGATTTTCAGCCACATTCAACACCTTGTTGAAATTTTTTTCGGCCAAAAGGGCGGTGGATAAAAAATCAGACCGGATTCCGGGGCTTTCGCCAAGCTGTTCCACCATGGATACAAACCTGTCAAGGTGTGGTTCGGCAGAGGCCGCCAGGGTCAAAAAATCTTCTTGCTCCGCACCATCAAGGCTGGATGTGGTGGCCGCAAGACGGCTCACATTTTCTTTTTCGCCCTGGGTGGCCAAAAGAAAATTTTCAATATTTTGTCCATCCAGCCCGCTGGTAAATCTTAAAAAATCGGCCCGGCTCCTGCCGGCTGTTTCCTGGGTAAGGGAGAGCAGGTTGTCCAATCCATCTTCGGCCATTGCTGCGGCTTCGAGAAAATGGGTAAGGGGCGCACCCGACAGCATATCCGCCGTGAGGATGAAAGATTCAATGTCGTCCCCTGCATCTGCCGCGCCTTTCAGAAAGAGGGAAAGATCTTCCGGGTCAAGCGCTTCAATATTCCGGAGGATATCTTTAAAGGTTGCAGGTTCCCCGGCGATTGCCTCAATAAAATTCTGCAGATCACCTGCCTTTGCAGTTTCCCGGGTGCGGCTGAGAAGATCAGCAGTTTCCAAAAAAAAGCGGATCTGGTCTGCCGAAAGCTTAGATGTTGCATCAATGAGGTTTTCCAGGCCCTGGTCACTGCCGGTCCTTTGGGCTGTGCTCAAAAACAGGGAACGGTCGTCCCCTTCAAGATTTTTTACCTGGCTTACAAAATCTGCCATCAAAGTTCCTGCATCCGCCAGAACAGCAAGGAAATTGGCCCTGTCAGTACCAGCCAGTTCCTCGGTGAGCAGAGTGCCGATATCCTCCCACAAACTATTTTCCTCCCCCAGCTCAAGGTAGGCGGAAAGAAGATCCTCGTACTCGGATTGGGACAGGGTTGAATTCACGCCCGAGTCCTGCCGGGAAGCCGACTCAACTTCCGGATTCACAACATAGACATAGGCGGCCGAGTCCGCTGCGGTCTCCTCAGTTGCGGAGGCCTGGGGGACGGCGGAAACTGAATCCGTATTTACTCTGAAGGCGTAAGAAACGTAATCAGACTGGACCTGGATACTCATAATTGACTCCTTGAATTAAGATCATTAGAAATCATAATATCCATCGGCAGTCTTGGGTACATCCTTAACTTTCATTGTCGGCAGCCCCCCAAAAAAGCCGCTCAGCCGTAAGCTGTTTACCGTTTTTAACGGCGCTTCATTTTTTTTGGCTGACTATCACCCCGAAGCCCACCACAAAGGCACCGCCAACCTGCCCCAAAGACAAAGATTCTCCAAGCAGGGTCCAGCCAAGCACCACGGCGATCACCGGCACCAGGTTAATGAAAACAGCCGCCCGGGTAGCCGGTATACGGGCCATGGCCCAGTTGTATAAGCCAAAGGCACCCACCGAGGCAAAGGCACCCAAAAGAATCAGCACCCCGATTAAATCAAACCGTAAAACAATCTCAGGTGAGTCGGCAAGGAGAACAACGCCCGGAGAAAAAAAGAGGAGCCCGGCGATAAATTGAAGCCCGGTCAGGGTCCAGGTATTATAGCGGCCGCTCAAACGTTTAACCAGAAGCATATTGCCTGCTGCACAGGCCATGGCAGCAAACTCCAGACAATTTCCAACAAAAGGATTATCCCCCGCCCGGACCGGAGTTGCCTGCAAGGTTAAAACCGCCACCCCGACCATTGATACAATCAGCCCGAGGACCACTTGCATGGTGATCTTTTCCGATAAAAAAAGCCAGGCCCCCAGGGCCACCAGCAAAGGAACCGAGGCAGAGATTACCCCGGCTTGGGAAGAGGTGGTCAGTTTCAGTGCATTGGATTCCAAAAGAAAGTAGAGACAGGGCTGAAGCAGGACCATGGGAATGATCAGTTTTAAATCCTTTGCCGACCAGGCAGCCGGTTTCAACTGCCGGACAAAGGGAGCCATGATCAGGCAGGCAACCGCCATGCGGCAGAACATCACCGCCTTGGGGTCAAGCAGGCTTACGGCAAACCGGGTGGCCGGAAATGACGCCCCCCAGAAAAACGCGGCGGCTGCAAGGGCGGCATAGGGTATGAAAGTGGACTTTAAAATCGGGTTGCCCGGATGGGTCAATCTTCTGAATTGTGCTGTTTGCATGTAAATCTCCTTGAATATAAATGAATGTCAAGGAGATCTACACCCGTTTTTATTGAAGGTATTGTAAAAAGGTGCGCAGAGCTAAGATGATTCCAGATACTGCCTTGGCGTCGCCCCCACATACCTGCGAAAGGTATTTGAAAAATGACTCTGATCGGCAAATCCGGTCTCAAGGGCCACCTGGGCAGGCCGCATGTCCTGGGACAACAGTTTTTTTGACAGCTCAATGCGCTTAAGAGTCCGGTAGAGGTGGGGCGAAATACCGGTATTTTCCTTAAAAATGCGTAGAAAATGAAACCGGCTCACGCCCACAATTCGAGCCACCCGTTCCAAAGAGAGTTTTTGATCCAGATCGGAAGCCAGAAGCTGTTTGGCCTTTTGTACAGGGTGGCCTTGGGGCCTGCCTTCTGCAACCGTCGTTCCGGGCACCCCGTATTTTGAAAGGATAAAATGCAAGGTTGAAACCAGGACCGCCTCTTTTTCCAGGCTGTCACGGCTTTCCATCATGGTCACCAACAGATGCCGCATCATGGCGGTGAGCACAGGATTCTTTAAAATGGATGCCGTAAACTCAGGAACACCGCCCCCCGGCATGAAGTCTGATGCCAGATCGGTCATGGCTTTAAGTGAAAAATAACACAAGGAATAGTCCAGGGGACTTTCATTCGCCGGGGCTCCGGTATGGATCTGTCCGGGATTAAGCAAGGTCACCGTTCCCGGCCCGGACACCTCTTCCTGCCGGTCCTTTCCCAGACAATAGCAATGACCCGAGGTAATCATACTGACGATATACAGATCGTCATGAAAATGTTCCGGGAAATGGTGACGGCTTTTAACCACCCGGCAAACGTCGATTCCCGGCAGGGAGTGATCCCTGTAATATCTGACATCGGTCTTGGGTCTCATGGCGCCAGTGTAGCGATGTTCTCTTAAAAGTATTGTAAAAAATTGCTCAAGGCTTTTGGGGAACGTGAAAAAAACAGGTTCGCCTCCCGCCTATTCCCCGAGTTTAGCCATTTCGTTGCTCATGTTTTCCATGGCTTTTTGAACCGCCGGGTCCGACATGTATGACGCGGTTTTCATCATGGCTGCCGGCATCCTGACGGCCAGATCTTCCAGACGTTTACCATCTTTTTCCAATTCCTTGGGAACCTTTCCTTCCTTGTATTCAGGATATATTTCATCCAGGCTTTGAATCCGGGGAATCAGTTCCTTCATATCGGCGGTATAGGCGTCAACGGCCTTGGCTACATCCTGGGCGCTGTTCGCCTTTTCAAGGTTATTCACAAATTGTTCCATAACATCTGCCTGCTGCCTGATCACATCGCCAATTTCACCACCCAGCGCAGATCCGGAGCCAAAACCAAACATAAGAGCCCCGATCACTGCAAACACTGCCACAATAGACGCTGTCTGTTTCATCTCTTCCTCCTTGAAATAATATTTAAAACAAAAGTTTTGCCCAACGGCCATGGCGGACCTGTTTTTTCACCTTAGATTACACCTTAATGAATCACGAAAGAAACGAATTGAATCAATTATTCAGTTCTTTCATATAGGATCTGCACAGATCTTTCAACTATTGCTTTGGATTGCGTTCGAATATTATGAGGCCGAGCTGGAGATGGCTGTTATGAACTTTATTTCTTGGATCGTGTTGCTTTTTATGGGCAAGCGCTGGTGCAGGAGGGCTGCACCAGCGCTTAAGTCGCATCTGGCAAGATGTCATTTCAGCAGGGAAATGCTGAAGTGTAGAACAAAAAACCCTCGTTATGCCCAATCGGCGTGTACGAGCGGTCTGTCATATGGGCACATGCTAACGCAAGGCTTTCATGGCACCCATATATCCACGCAGTTTTTTACCCACAATTTCCACAGGATGGTTCCGGATGGCATCGTTGACCTGGATCAGACGGATGTTATCCACGCCGTTGTCTTCACAAGCCATGCCTTTGCCGATCACATCGACGTCAAGGCCTGCCATGAACTCTTTTAGCATGGGAACTGCGGAATGGGCAAACAGATAACAGCCGTACTCAGCCGTATCTGAAATCACCACGTTCATTTCATATAATTTTTTCCGGGCAATGAGGTTGGAAATCAGGGGCACCTCATGCAGTGATTCGTAATAGGCGGATTCGGCAATAATGCCCGCGGACACCATGGTGTCAAAGGCCAACTCCACACCGGCTTTGATCATGGCCACCAGGAGAATACCATTATCAAAATATTCCTGCTCGGGAATATCCGCCTCCTGGGAAACGGATTTCTCAAAAGCCGTATCCTGGGTCTGGTCACGCCATGTGAGCAGGTTGACATCATCATTGGCCCAGTCTTCCATCATGGTTTTTGAAAAATGACCGGTCATGATGTCGTCCATGTGCTTGTTGTACAACGGTGCCCAGATCTCTTTGAGCTGCTCGCTTAACTCAAATGCCTTAATTTTAGCCGGATTGGACAGCCTGTCCATCATGTTGGTGATGCCGCCGTGTTTCAACGCCTCGGTCACAGTTTCCCAGCCATACTGAACCAGTTTGGAGGCATAGCCTTCATCCAGACCGTTTTCAATCATTTTGTCGTAGCACAGCAATGCGCCTGTCTGGAGTACACCGCATAAAATGGTCTGCTCGCCCATGAGGTCCGATTTTACTTCGGCCACAAATGAGGACTGCAATACACCGGCTTTGTGTCCGCCTGTTCCGGCGGCATAGGCTTTGGCAAGTTCAAGGCCCTCGCCTCTGGGGTCATTTTCCCGATGCACGGCAATCAAAGTAGGTACGCCAAATCCTCTTTTGTACTCTTCTCTGACTTCGGTGCCCGGGGATTTGGGCGCCACCATGATGACGGTGAGGTCCTCGCGGATCTGCATGCCCTCTTCAACAATATTGAAGCCGTGGGAATAGGAAAGGCAGGCATCCTTTTTCATCAAAGGCATGACCGATTCAATGACATTGGAGTGCTGTTTGTCCGGGGTCAGGTTGATCACCAGATCTGCTGTGGGCAGCATCTCTTCATAGGTACCTACGGCAAAACCGTTTTCGGTGGCATTTTTCCAGGACTGGCGCTTTCCGGAAATAGCAGCTTCCCTTAACGTATAAGAGACATCCAGACCGCTGTCTCTTAAATTCAGGCCCTGGTGCAGACCCTGGGACCCGCATCCCACGATCACAATTTTTTTGCCTTTGAGCGCCTCAACCCCGTTAAATTCAGAAGGGTCCATGAACCGGCACTGGGACAGTTCTTCAAGTTGCAGCCGTAACGGCAGGGTGTTAAAATAGTTGGTGCCCATATCTTATCTCCTTAATTTTAATGTCCGAACGAGAAACCACCCATCTGGGTTGATGCAAAAAAAATTGCAATTCTCACAATCCTAAAATGACTTAGAGCCACACATTTTTTTGCCTCTTGCACCGGGAAACTTCTCGTCCAAACACTAGGTAAGTGTTGTAAATAAAATGGATTAAAACCGTCATTGCGTCAAATGAATCATTTGCAACTTTATATTGCAGATAACGAAACGATCTTTTAAAATACACCCAAACCCGATCTTTGACCATGTTAAGGCAAAAAAAATGGACTTACGCACCCTTGAATTATTTCACCACCTGGCCGGTTCCCTGCAGTTTTCCCGGACAAGCCAGAGTTGCAATATTTCACCGTCTGCCCTGACCCGGGTAATCCAGCGCCTGGAAACCGATGTGGGAAAACAGCTGTTTATCCGGGACAACCGCAGTGTGGAGCTGACCTATGCCGGACAGCTCTTTAAGAAATATGCCGAGGATGTACTCGGCCGCTTTGAACAGCTCCAGGGAGAATTATCAAAGGACGCCGTCCTGTCCGGCCAGCTGTCCATTTACTGCTCGGTGACCGCCGCATACAGTCTGCTGCCCAAGTTTATTCCCCGGTACCGGGCACTGCATCCCGGCGTTCAGATTTACCTTGAAACAGGGGACCCGGCCCAGGCCATGGACCGGCTGATGAACCGGGAAGCCGATGCCGTCATTGCAGCCCTGCCGGAAACACCCAGGGCCCAGATCAGTTTTTTAAACATGGCCGTAAGCCCCCTGGTGTTTATCGGGGCCAGGCATTATCCCGATGTTCTGGTCAAAGACGCGAACGGGGGGCCGGACTGGCAAAAATTTCCCTTAATTCTTGCGGACAAGGGCTTAAGCCGGGAGCGTATTGATAACTGGTTTGCCGAAAACGCCGTGGTCCCGCGCATCTATTCCCAGGTCACCGGCCATGAGGCCATTATCGGTTTAGTGAACCTGGGATTCGGTATCGGCCTGGTCCCGCGCCTGGTTCTTGACAAAAGCCCGCTATACCAGGATATTGTTGCACTGGACAACATGCCGGAGCTGCCGCCTTATGAAATAGCTCTTTGCACCCGGGATGCAAACCTCTCCAATCCCCGGGTCCGGGCCCTGTGGGATATCGTTGCAGGAATGGCTTGACTTCGCTTTTAAGATACTTAGTGTTTCCCTAAGATTTTATTGCAGCCATGCAATCCAATTCATCAAGTATCAAACAGCCTCGAAAATCAGCAGGAAAAAACAGTGATTCATAAACCAAAAAAAAGACTCAAGTTAAACGGTTGGTATTTTGTTTTTGTTTTTTTTATCTGTGCGGTGTTTTTATCCGGTTTAAGCCCGAACCATGCCCGGGCCGTTCCAGAACCGTTGACCATTGCCTGTTATGAGAATTATCCGCCCTATTCAGATGTAGACAACCAAGGCAAGCCCCAGGGGCTGCTGATTGATTTCTGGCGGTTGTGGGCGCAAAAAAATCAGGTGACCGTAACATTTGCCCCGGGTCCTTTGGCCCAGTGCCTTGAGCAGGTTAAAACCGGCCGTGCGGATTTCATGATCGGGCTTTTCAAATCCGAAGCGCGTTCCGCGTTTATGGATTTTTCCAAATCGTTGATGTCGGTACATACCAATCTGTATATTCAACAGGATATGGACATTGATACCATTGAGCAGCTGCCTGCCGACATTGAGGTCGGTGTGGTCAAAGATGATTTTGCGGTCTCGTTTTTTCAAACCCGGTATCCGAACGTAAAAGTTCAGCAGTTTCCCAGTGCCAAAGCCGTTCTGGAATATGCCATGGCAGGAAAAATAAAAGCCTTTGCCCTGGATTTTCCCAACGCCGTTGTGCTGATGGCCGAACATAATTCCCTGGAAGAGTTTAAGAATTTAAAGACATTGTACACTGAAAAACTCAGAGCCGGTGTGGCCAAAGGCAATAAAGGACTTCTGGAAAAAATTGACAAGGGGATTACAGCCATACCGGAAAAAGAGATTCAGGCCCTGTACAATAAATGGGGTATCGCTCCCAGACCCTTTATTCTCCAGCATCTGGGCTTGATAGCAGGAACGGTTGTGATACTGCTTGCAGGCTGCATCTTTTTCGGCATGTATGTATTCAAGCTTAAATCCAGAATCCAAAAGATGAAACAGGCCACCCCATCTCTCAATGAGGAGGAATGGAAACAACTCATTTCAGGCGGTGAAAATGACACTGTGGAATTTAAATCTTCTCTTCGCTGGAGCATTAAGGAAAAAAAAGTGGATAAGCGCCTGGAAGCGGTTGTGGTAAAAACCATATCCGCGTTCATGAATGCCCGGGGCGGCACTTTGTTCATCGGCATTAACGATGCGGGAGACCCTGTGGGCATTGAACCGGACTACGAAACGTTCCAGAGAAAACCCAACCCGGATGGATTTATGCTCAAGTTGTCCGATCTGATTTCCAAAAATCTGGGCGCCCAAAGTCATAAATTCATTGTGTCCGATATCCAACCCATGGAGGGAAAGGATGTGTGCAGAATACAGGTATCGCCTTCGGACCGGCCCGTCTATGTCACAGACCAGGGCAAAGAAGCATTCTACATCCGGGCCGGGGCATCTTCCATTCCCCTTGGCATGAGTCAGGCCCATGAATATATCAGCTCCCGCTGGTAGTTAGCGGCCCCGATCAGAAGCGTTTATTTTCGTTTGAACGAAAGAAAAATGGCCATGGGATTTACCGTATCATAATAGATACGGGTGGATGTGTCCCGGGCTGTCTCTATCTTGGTGGAAAAGGCTTCTGCGTTCTCCATGTTCAGGGGTGTTTTATCCGGGAAATAGATGTCGGAATAATATTCCGGATCATAGGGTGATAATACCACCTGCCTGGGTGTATCTGCCGCTGAAACGTGGCAGGGTATGAAAAATTCATAACAGACGATTCCGTTATCAAGCCACGCATTAAATGTTTTTATAAACTTCACATCAAAGGGCTTATCATCTATTCTGACGTGAATATAATAGTTGTAGGCAGCAATATACCCAAAGGCTTTTTCCTCAATCACCACCACTTCTCCGGCATCCAGAACCTGGTTATGGTCCGAGTCAAAATCCTCGCTGATCATGACGGAAAACATCTCGTCAAAGGTCCAGTTCACCCTGAAACCGGCCAGCCCCTGATCATCAAACACGAAACCTGTGCGCTGGGAAATGAACACATGGGGATGGGGTGTCCCGGAAATGGGAGACAGGACAATCAAACAGACAAGCAGTAACTGAAAAAAACAACTGGATCGGGGCATGGGCGCAATCGCTGTTATGGGTATCGAATTTTTTATTTATATACGTAACAACGCCTATTTTCAAGCCGGTGCAGCAGGAAAAGCACATGGGGTAAATGCGCATTCGGCACACGATTCAATTCAACCCGGTGGAACAAAACCAAAAGAGACCGGCACCCTTGAATTTGAAAAATATCTAATTATATTCCTTCGCAGTTTTTGCCGAATATAACAGCCCTCAACAGGCTGTCACAAAACAGCAACATGTAATAAAAATATCTCGGAGCCCCTATATGCAGCAAGAAAAACCCCTCCCCCCCGGTGCAATCCTCCAGCGGGACGGCCAATCATTTGCAGTCCGCATCACCCCGCCGTCTGGAAAAATCAGCGCCCAGGACCTGGAGAGAATGGCCGAACTGATCAGAACCTATGATGTGCCGGAGGTAAAACTAACCTCGGGAGAGCGCATTGGATTTTACGGCCTGACCAAAGACAATATTCACGATATGTGCGATGCCATGCCGTTCAGAACCGGCGGCCACTATGTCCAGGCATGCCCCGGGACCACATGGTGTAAATTCGGCCAGCAGGATTCCATGGGACTTGCCCGGACCCTTGAAGAAAAATTCGGGACCATGCCGACACCGGCCAAAATCAAACTGGGTATTTCCGGCTGTACCTTCAGCTGCGCAGAATCGCGGGTTCGGGACATCGGATGTATCGGTACCCCCAAAGGCTGGCGCATATTTGTGGGCGGCAACTCAGGCATGAAACCCCGAATCGCCGATGAACTGGCCAAAGAGCTCTCCACCAGGAAGCCATTGAACTTTGCCGAAAATTTCTCGAATTTTACTGTGAAACAGCGCCGGCCAAGCAAAGAACATCCCGTTTTGTTGAAAAGACCGGGATTGAGACCATCAAAGAAAAGTTAGGCATTTAGCGCCCCTCCAAATACCTTAACCATCATTCAGGAAAAATAATGGAATTAAACACAACCTTCGTAAACCCTGACACTTTAACCACCCGGCAACCCTTTAAAAAACTGTTTCCCATCCAGGAGGAAACCCTGGCTGCCATCTGCCAGAACATGGAAGTCAATGGGTTTGATCCGGTATTTCCCCTGGTGGTCTGGAAAGAGGAAAATGTACTCGTGGACGGCCACACTCGATTTACAGCCGCCAGAAACATGAATCTGGATCAGGTACCGGTGGTGTACAAATCCTTTGAGGACGAGGACGACGCCCTGCTTTACAGCTTTCATGCCCAGCGGAACCGGCGCAATATGTCCGACGATGACATTGTAAAGTGCCTGGCAATTCTGGATAGTGTGCACAAAAAAGATGAGACCGGGCAAAACACCACCCGCAAAGCCGAAAACGAAATCCGGGCCAAGGAACTGGGCATCAGCCCCCAGAAGGTGGACAAGGCCAGAAAAGTCATGGAGTACGGCAGCCAAGATATCCAGGAACAGGTTCAGTCCGGGGAAAAATCCATTAACAAGGCCTTTAACGAAGTTCAGGCCCAGCGCCGTGAAAGCGGTGAAATCAAAGGCAGGGAGACCGACGGACTCGGACTTTCGGCAAAGTACACCCAGTCGTTAGGGAAATTCCTCAAAGAGCTGACCCGCATCCGGGAACAGGGGTGGCAGGAGGTCAGTCGGGAGAAAGCCGTGGCCGATATTGAGGCCATCCTCGACCTGATCAAAAACTAAAAGAACTCTTCTTTCCCAAGGGCCTTTTTAGCCCGCATCTCCCGTTGCGCCAAAGGAAATATTCGCCAGATTTGACTCGCCTTTGGCGCAACACGGAACATGGGCCAAAAACCGATTCATATCTTCTTCTCTGTAAAATTTACCCCCCTGAAAGAACTCTTGTGTGTTAAGGGGTATTCACGTATGATTGAAATCAAGCACAAAAAATTCAATCATTTAAATACCCGGCGCATAAACTATTTTGCTCAAATCATTCTTTAAAAAAATTAAAGGGGCAGTAGATTCTGTCGCAAAAAATCAGAATGTAAACCCCGACGAGGAATTATCTTCTGCGTTTAACGCGATGACCTCTGCGGTTTGGATTATTGATAAAGACCATTCTATCTTAAAATCCAACACCGCTGCCGAGCGGTTATTCCATAGAAGCAATAGTGAAGTCATCGGTGAAAAATGCTGGCGTATTTTGCATGGTACGAATCAACCCATTAAAGAGTGCCCCCTCATCAAAGCCCGTCAAAGCTTACAACAAGAATGCATTGAGATGCCAATCAACGGCAGATGGTTTGAAGTCGTGGTAAACCCGATTCTTGATTCCAGCGGGAAACCCTCAAAGTATATTCACATCGTCACGGATATTACCGAAGCCAAATTAACCAAGGCAGAACTTGTCGTACAATCAGAAAGGATACAGACCTTTTTCAATTCCATCAACGACGCCATATTTGTCCATCCCCTGGCTTTAGATGGGTTTAAACCCTTTGTTGAAGTCAATGATATTGCCTGTAAGCGATATGGGTATACCTATGATGAATTGATGCATCTTTCGGCATCGGATATAACGGTCAAGCCGGATGTCATCGGGCATTCCAGCCCCCATTGCAGGAATAATCTGCTCAAAAACAAGCTGCTGGTTTTTGAAACATGTCATGTCAAAAAATCAGGCGAGATATTTCCCGTTGAAATCAATTCCAATATCTTCTATCAAAACGGAAAACCTCACATTCTTGCCGTTGTTCGGGATATTACGGATCGAAAAAAGGCCGAAGAAGTGCTTCGGAAAAGCGAACAGGCCTTTCGAAACCTGTTTGATAATCATGCTGCAGTCAAACTCATTCTTGATCCCGGTACCGGCCGGATTATCGCAGCGAACAAGGCGGCGGAGGAATTTTATGGCTGGCGTTGTGACACGCTGACACAAATGAACATTGACCAAATCAATACAAAATCCTTTGACGAAATTAAGCCTCTGATGGCCAAGGCGAAAAAACAGGAACGCATTTGTTTTGAATTTCAACACCGGTTGGCCGACGGCTCCCTGCGGGATGTTGAGGTGTTCAGCAGCGGGGTTGAGATGAATGGAGAAAAATATCTGCATTCCATTGTTCATGACATTACAGAACAAAAAAAAGTCACAAAAGATATGGAGGAACTGCGGATTCAAAATTGGCACCTCAAAAAACAGGAGAGCCTCAGCCGAATGGCAGGGGCAATTTCCCACCACTTTAACAACCACTTGATGGCGATCATGGGGAACCTGGAGCTGAGTCTTAAATTGATCGAGAGAGGAGACTCTCCGCTCAAACATCTAATGAAATCCATGGACGTTGCGCAAAATGCGGCCAAAGTCAACGGACTAATGCTTACCTACCTTGGAAAAAACACCTCCGGAAAAATGCCGATGGATATTGGCAAAGTCTGTAGAATGACCATGCCGCTTCTGAGGGCTTCTTTGCCAATCAACATTGTCGTGGAGGCGGACTTCCCGGATCAGGGCCCCATCATCCACGGCAATGAGAATCAAATTCAGCAGTTAGTCACCAACCTTGTCACCAATGCCGCCGAGTCATATCAAAAAGAAGGCACCATCTTTTTTAGTTTAAAAACCGTTTCTTCCGACCAAATACCCAAAAAACACCGATTCCCGGTGGACTGGGTGCCTGATCACGAAAATTATGCATGTATCGAGGTTGCGGACACAGGTTGCGGAATTGAGAAACAGAACATCGAAAAAATATTCGATCCGTTTTTTTCGACCAAAACCACGGGAAGAGGTCTTGATTTACCTGTTGTTCTGGGAATTGCACAGAACAACAATGGTGTCATTACCCTGGAAAGCGAACCGGGAAAGGGTAGTACCTTTCGATTCTTCGCGCCTGTTGAAGCGCAGCCGAACTCACCTTAGCCAACCCTATGCCCAATCATCTAAACCGACATTTATGTAATTCAAAAAAATAATCTCGACGGGAAATGTCATATCTTTTCTTGACATATTTCGTTTCTCCCTATAAAAACGTCTGGCTTGTTTCTTTATACAGAAACAAGCCCTTAAAACGAATTGATATCTATACCCTTAATGGAAAAGGAGCAGGATCATATGCCCACCAAAATTTATTTAACCGAAGATGAAATTCCACGCCAATGGTACAACCTGGCAGCAGACCTGCCCGGCACCATTAATCCGCCCCTGGGACAGGACGGCAAACCCATCAGTCCGGATATGCTGGCGGCCGTATTTCCCATGAATCTGATCGAACAGGAGATGTCCCAGGAACGCTGGATCGACATCCCCGAAGGTATCCTGGACCTGCTTTACCGGTGGCGGCCCTCTCCGCTGCACCGGGCAATAAACCTGGAAAAGGCGCTGGGAACACCGGCAAAGATTTTTTATAAAAATGAAAGTGTTTCCCCGGCCGGCAGCCATAAACCCAATACCGCAGTGGCCCAGGCCTGGTACAATAAGGAGTTCGGCATCAAACGGCTGACCACGGAAACCGGTGCCGGCCAGTGGGGGTCTGCCCTCTCCCATGCCTGCGCCCTTCTGGGTATGGAGTGCAAGGTGTTCATGGTCAGGATCAGTTTTGACCAAAAACCCTTCAGAAAAACCCTCATGCAGACCTGGGGCGGAGAATGTATTGCAAGCCCGTCCAATGAAACCCAGGTCGGCCGGGATATCCTGGCAAAAATGCCGGACACCCCCGGGTCCCTGGGCATTGCCATTTCAGAGGCCATTGAAGCGGCCGTCAGTGATAAAACCGGCGGCACCCGGTATGCTTTAGGGTCCGTGCTCAACCACGTCATGCTGCACCAGACCATTATCGGCCTGGAAGCCAAAAAACAGCTGGAGAAATTCGGAATCAAAAAAGTGGATACGGTAATCGGCTGTGCCGGCGGCGGTTCCAACTTCGCAGGCCTGGCCTTCCCCTTTGTTCTGGATAAAATCAACGGGGACGACATTGAGATTATCCCCGTGGAGCCGGTCTCCTGCCCGACGCTTACGGCAACACCGTTCTCCTATGACTTCGGGGATGTGGCCCAGATGACCCCCATGCTGCCCATGCACTCTTTGGGGCATAAATTCATCCCGGCCCCCATCCATGCCGGCGGACTAAGATACCACGGCATGGCGCCCCTGGTTTCCCACGCCGTTGAAGCCGGACTGATGAGCCCCATGGCCATCAAACAGCTGGAATGTTATGAAGCAGGTTTGACGTTTGCCCGCACCGAAGGTCTGGTTGTGGCCCCTGAAACCACCCATGCCGTGGCCTGCGCCATCCGCTGTGCAAAGCAGGCAAAAGAGGAAGGAAAGGAGAAAACCATCATATTCAACCTCTCAGGCCACGGACTCATGGACCTTGCCGGGTATGAAAAATATATGGCAGGGGAACTCCAGGATATTGTCATGTCTGCCCAGGATGTGGCGGAATCCAGAAGCATCAGCATCGACGGGTATCCCGTACCCAAAATTTAACCTGCAGGACTTCAGCATCCACCCCGGGCCCACCGGGGTGGATGTCAGACCTACGGGTAATTCTTTCCCTTGAAATTGCTTGTTATGGGAAATTCCTGCCCCGCCCGCTATCATATTTCCAATTTCCTGCCCAGGCATTATCACACCAACATATTGAAAATACTATTTATATTTTATATCCATATTAATTGGCATGATGGTTGCTATTTTTGACACTGAAACGGATGAAAAAGGCCAATAAATTAAAGGTGACCCATGTTATCCAATACTTCAGGCATCAATACATTACTGACAGAAAATTCTTCAACCGCCCTCATGGGCGTAACCGGCAGCAGCACGGCATCCACAGACGGTAGGGTCTCTGCATTTCAAGGGCAACTGGACAAAACCATGCGGCAAAACGCAAGGCAAAGTACAGGCCAAGAGAACGCTGTTGTGGACGACGCGAACGTCAGCCGTCCAGAGGATAGCGCCCAAACAGAGGTTTCAGCGATTGCCGGTTCCCAAAAGCCCGAACTATCCACAGGACAGCAGAACACTGAAATGAACACAGTGGAAAAATCTAATTTTGCTGTCCGCACGACCAAGCAAAAGGTTTCAGACGTTGAAGACGCTCTGGAAAACGGCGGCGGAGTCGAATTTCTCACGGAATTAAAAAATCTGCTCTTAGCACTCTCCAATGGCGATCTGGACAATCTTTCCCTGGATGAAAACGGGCTTGAAGCCCTTGGCGATTTACTTGTTCAGGCAGGTTTTGACCAGGCATCTGTCGAAGAACTGATGTCGAATTTGACCCTTGCCCTTGAAGAGAACGCCGGTGTTATCTCTGTATCCGATTTCATGGCGGATCTGTTTGAATTGCCCCTTGCCGAAGACGAGGACATCACCCAGGCAGATACGCTCATGCCCACCTCTGATCTGCCGTATATCAAGTCCCTTCTGTCGATGATGGGGGTGGATGAACAGCAAATCACAGCAATGATGGATGACGCCTCCGAAGGAACCCGGGGATTTGATTTTGACGAGTTTATCGAACAGTTAAAGCAGCTTTTAAATACCGCCCAGGAATCCGGCATGAGCTATCAGACAGAAGATGATGACAACGCCTATGCCTCCCTTTTAAAGCAGCTTAATCTCGATTCTTTTATTGAAGACACCGAAGAACCTTTGACGCTGGCCACACTGATTGATGCCTTTGACCAGAAGCGGGATCTATTGAAAGACAATCTACCCAGCCCAACCGAACAATCGGTACCCGAATTCTTTACAACGGACGATTTTGATTCCCTGGCAACCCAATCCGGCCGTCACGGTTTGCTGAACCAGCTTTTTTCCGGTCTGACGATTCAGAATGACAGCGAAGAGACCGTTGATTCGGCCGTAACAATCAGCGCAAATGCAGACGCCATGGCCAAGGAGATTGAAGACCGCTTCCAGGTTCAGTTCATGGATCAAATCAACCGAAATAAGGTGAGTGCAAACCCCTCTGCCGGGGGGCAAACCGGTGATAATCAAACAGGGGGGACCGATGCGGATGACGCACTTAAACTATCCAGCACGATTTCAGGTGCAGGGGGTGCAACCAAGGAATCGACAGCCCAGATGGCTCTCAAAGCGGCCCAGGCAGATGTGGCAGCCACAGAAAAAATGAATGCAGCCAATTCATTGTCAGGGGATTCCACATCCAAGGGTTCAGACACCCAGAATCTTATTTTCGGTGTGGAAAAATCGGCCAGCACATCGACGTTGGGCGCTTCGGGCTCCCAGCGTACCCAGCAGGCATTTTCCACACTGCCCGACTTTGTGACCCGACAGGTAGGCAAAAGCATTGTCCGGTCAATCAATACCGGCAACAACACCATCCAAATGCAACTCAAACCCCCTGAGTTAGGAAAGGTCTTCCTGAACATTGACCACAGCGGCAGTTCCGTAAAGGTCAGCGTCATTACCGAACACCAGTCGGCAAAAGATATCCTGGCAGCCAATGTCAATGAAATCAAAACCATGCTCTCTTCCTCAGGCATTAACCTTGAGAGTTTTGAAGTTGATATGAGCAGTGATTTTCAGCAGTCCATGGCCGATGCCCGGAACCAGTCAGCCGGAAAGAAGCAGGCCTCCCAAGGCACCGGTGACGATGCCCAGGACGATATGACGGATATTTTAACGATTCAGACTGCGGCAGTAAATAGCAACGGCTCCCTGCATTTTGTTGCTTAAGCATCATTCCGCCATGGGCCTGTCAAAACATTGACAGGCCCATGGCGGAAATGACGTTTTTAACCCGAACCCAATAAATACTTTTGCAAATTTTTCTTCTTTCCTATACTCTTTCCAGAAACAGTCATGGGCCGACTCGGCCTGTAAATACCCAGGATAAACCCACAACCAAGATAGTAAGAATCCAGTAACTTGCTGAAGACTTTCTTATGATTTTTTTATTTTCGTAATATCCTGACAATAATAACGCAGCCTGGCATAAGGCTTGCTGTAATTTTCTTTAACCTAATTTATCAAGGACATTCGCAATTGCCGCCTGCAAAGGCCGGCTCAACAAACGAACGACCAGATTATTTTGGGAGGCGTTGTGACTGAAGATCTGCAGGAAAAAACAGAAGAGAACGAACTGATCGAATCCACAGACGAAGAGAACGGGGATTCAGAACAAGAACCTGTCAAAAAAGGGTTGATCGGCAAACTGCTGTCCGGGAAAAAAAAGCTGATCATCATTATTGTGCTGGCGCTCTTTTTATTGGGTGTGATCGGCGGCGTATTGTTTTTTCTGCTCGGCGGCAAAGACGAAAAGGCTACGGAACAACCGGTCGGCGAAGATGTCGTGACAGAGGAGAGCATTCAGGCCGCGTTGCAAGACCAGACCAAAGCGATATTCGAGGATATTGTGGAACTGGAACCCTTTGAACGAATTCTTTTAAAACAAGGTTCAAAGATGCAATTTATATCCCTTGGTATCGCCCTTGAAATGATGGACCCCGAATTCCGAAGACAGGTGTATGCCATGGAGCCCAGGATCAGGAAAATCATTGAAACCCAGGCGCGGCAAATGAGCTGGATGGAGCTGCGAACCCCCCAGGGAAAACTTAAATTCAAATTTGCACTTCTGGGCCGGATCAACCAGATTTTTCCCAAAGTTGCCATAAGGCATATTTATTTTACAAATTTTATAATGCAGTGATGGTGCCATGAGCGAAATACTATCCCAGGACGAAGTTGACAGTCTATTAGACGGACTGGATTCCGGAGAAGTAGAAACCGAAACCGATATGCCGGAGATCGCCGAGGAGGCGGCCGGGGGTGTCGTTGCCTATGATTTCACCAGTCAGGACAAGGTGGTCAGGGCACGAATGCCCACCTTTGACGTCATCAATGAACGTCTGTCCAGGGAAGTTCGCGCCACGCTATCTTCGCTGCTTCAAACCAATGTGGATGTCTCAGCCAACCCCTTTGACACCCTGAAATTTTCCGAATTTGTCCGCAGCCTTCCGGTACCCACAAGTCTCCACGTATTCAGGATGGAGCCGTTGAGGGGGCATGGCCTGGTGGTGTTTGAAAGTCAGTTGGTCTACAATCTCATTGATACGTTTTTCGGCGGAGAAGCCTTGGGAAAAGCAAGGGTTGAGGGACGCGAATTTACCCGCATTGAAGAGGTAATGATCAAAAAGGCGGTGGTGGCCGTTCTCAAAAATATTGAAGCGTCCTGGGCCCCTATAGAACCGGTCAGAGCGTCCTTGATCCGTTCGGAAATGAACCCGCAGTTCACGGCCATTGTTCTGCCCACGGACCTTGTCATTGTCACCCGGTTTGAAATTGAACTGGAGCAGGCCGCAGGCAACCTTGTGGTCTGCTATCCCTACTCCATGATCGAGCCCATGCGGCATAAACTCTCCTCCGGTGTCCAGGCGGAAATTGAAGAGATTGATTATAACTGGCGGCGGATGATCGAAGAGGTCATTCTCAACTCCGAGGTCGATTTAAGAATTCTTCTGGGCAAAACCGAAATTACCGGTGAACGGCTTTTGTATATGCAGCCCGGAGATGTCATCCAACTGGATAACGACGCATCAGATCCCTTGTCCTGTTTTGTGGGCGGACTTGTGAAACTGACAGGATTTATCGGGGTTCAACGGGGATTCCAGGCATTTAAGATCAACGATAAAATTGTAACCGACTGTGAGGGGTAACATGGTTGACGAAAACGGCACCATAAATGGCGAAGAGATGGGAGAAGAATCCGAACAAAGTGAGGAGCGTGGCGCAAGGGAGCTGGATTTTATCCTGGATATCCCGCTGGAGCTCTCCGTGGAACTGGGTAAGACCAAGATGCTGGTCAACGATCTTTTGCAGCTGGCCCAGGGGTCCATCATTGAGTTGAACAAACTGGCCGGAGAACCCCTGGAGGTTTATATCAACCGCAAGCTTATTGCCAGAGGCGAAGTTGTGGTGGTCAACGAAAAGTTCGGCGTGCGTCTCACCGACGTAATCACGCCCATTGACCGCGTCAAATCCCTGGCAGCGGAAGATCAATGAATACGCCTGCGGATCTGTGGATGGAATTCGGCAAAAGTTTTGGCATGCTGTTTGCCGTTCTGTTCATTTTTCTGCTCATCCTCTATCTTGTTCGCAGATTCTCGGGCCGGTTCGGCAACAGCGGCTCAACGGCGTTGATAAAGGTGTTATCCGTCCATCATCTCTCCCCCAAAGAAAAGCTTATGCTGGTGGCGGTCCAGGAGGAATCGATTCTCATCGGAATTTCGCCTGCCGGCATTTCGTCTTTAGCCCGTTTTGACACGTTGCCCGAAGCGACCGCGGCATCCCACGGTCCGGCAATCAACGCAAAATTTCAGAACCTGCTTAAAAAAAGTCTGATGAAGAACAACACGGCCCAGAAAATGGCCGTAGAAAATGATTCTCCCGGTTCCGGTAACCTTTCCGGTCAAGGAGAGATATCATGATCAAATATGCCAGGCCGGCCGGTTGCATAGGATTCATTTTGTTGACGGCGGTCATGATCGCAGCCGTTGCGGATACGGCATATGCCGTCACCTTCCCGATTCCGTCATTGGAACTTAATGTCACACCGGCCCAGGAGCCCGAAGAGGTGGCCGTGGTTCTTGAAATTATTGCCCTGTTAACCATTATTTCCCTGGCACCGGCTATTTTGATCCTGATGACGCCGTTTACCCGAATCACCATGGTATTTCATTTTCTGCGTCAGGCCATCGGCACCCAGTCAAGCCCCCCCAATCAAGTGCTTGTGGGGCTTTCGCTGTTCATGACTTTTTTTATTATCAAGCCCGTGGCCTTAGAGGTGTATGACAAAGCTTTAAACCCCTATCTTGAACGCGAAATTTCCTATGAGACGGCATTTGTTGAAGCCCAGAAACCCATACGAAAATTTATGCTGCTCAACACCCGGGAAGCCGACATCGCCCTGTTTGTCAAAGAGGCCGACATGAAAAAGCCTGACACCCGGGATGATGTATCCCTTTTAACCCTGATCCCGGCCTATGTGATTTCCGAAATCAAAACGGCATTTATCATCGGCTTTATTTTGTACGTTCCTTTTCTTGTCATTGACATGGTTGTGGCGTCGGTGCTGCTGGCCATGGGCATGATGATGCTGCCGCCGGTGATGATCTCCCTGCCGTTCAAATTAATGCTCTTTGTCCTTGTGGACGGGTGGCATTTGATCGCAGGGTCGATGATTAAAAGTTTTGGAGTGTAAAAAATGACACCTGAATTTGTAATCGCATTTGCCCAACAAGCCATTACCCTGACCATCCTTTTGGCCATGCCCATGCTGGGTTTGGGCCTGGTTGCAGGTCTTACCATCAGCGTGTTCCAGGCGGTGACCTCGATCCAGGAGATGACCCTGACCTTTGTGCCCAAAATCCTTGCCGTTTTTATCGGGCTTTTGTTTGCCGCACCCTGGATGATGGAAAAGCTTACGGCCTTTACGACCAATATTATCAACAACATACCTATGTACATCCGGTGAATCAGGATAGGGCAACCGTGGAACTGCTCGATCTCATCGACCCCATTCGCTTTAGAACCTTTATGCTGGTTCTGGCACGGATATCCGTGTTTTTATTTTTGTTTCCGATTTTTGGGTCCAATATCATTCTCAACAGATTGAAAATGGCCTTTGCCCTGGTGTTAACCCTGCTGTTTTATACGGTGGTGCATGTTGATCCGGCCCGTTTCCCAGAGGATGTCCCCACATTCGGCCTGATGCTGGGGGCAGAAATCCTTGTTGGCTTGACCCTGGGACTTTGCCTGAGAATTTTTTTTGCAGGCATCCAGATGGCCGGCCAGGTCATCGGCTTTCAGATCGGATTTGCCATGATCAATGTCATGGACCCCCAAAGCGGTGAAAACGTATCAATTATGGACCAGATCGGCTACTGGGTCTGCCTGATCGTTTTTCTTATGCTCAACGGCCACCATATTATCATTATGTCCATGATTGACAGCTTTGAGCTGGTGCCGGTGGGCGGGTTTGTGCTGCATGCGGCACTCACGCCAAAACTTTTGGACGTGGGGGCCGGATTGTTTGTGACGGCCATCAAAATCAGTGCGCCGGTCATTGCAGCCCTGACCTTTGTCAATACGGGATTTGGATTGATTGCAAAATTTTCACCCCAGACCAATGTAATGATTGTGGCGTTCCCGGTGAAAATCGCCGTGGGTCTGATCTTTTTTTCCATGACTCTGCCCATCATCGTCATTTTTACCCAAAATTACATAGAACCGTGCAGAAAATTATTTCTGTCACTGTTGTTTTATATGGGCGGAGGATAAGATATGGCCGAAAACCCGGAAGGCGGCGGCGAGAAGACAGAAGATGCATCGGGGCGAAAACTCAGCAAAGCAAGGGAACAAGGCCAGGTTGCCAAAAGCCAGGAAATTCCGTCTGTGTTTATCGTATTGGTCGGCGTTACGGCCTTGTATGTAACGGCATCTTTTTTCTACCAGAACTGCGTGGAAGTCTTTCGTCATAATTTTATGTTTGAGCGGGTACTGGAACTAAACAGGTCAGATCTAACGGACATGCTGATTTATCACGCAAAAAAAATATTTTTGATGTGCCTGCCCGTCTTTTCAGCCGTTGTTATTGTGGCAATTATTTCTAATATAGCACAGGTTGGATTCCATCTCTCCTGGCAGGCCCTTGAACCCAAATTAAGCAAACTGAATCCTATAAACGGATTTAAATCGAAATTTTCGTCCTCGGCCATTGTCGAATTTTTAAAATCTCTGGTCAAGCTTACCATAATCTCACTGGTCTGCTATCTGGCCACACGGGGTGACATTTCCAAGGTGCTGACCCTGTACGATAACTCCATCGCCCAGATTCTTCTTTTTCTTTTCGTTAAATCGTTCTGGATTTTCATAAAAGTTTGCATCGTCATGATTTTGGTCGCCATACTGGACTTTGCGTTCCAGAAATGGAAATTTTTAGAAGACCAGAAAATGACCAAACAAGAGGTCAAGGACGAACGAAAACAGACCGAAGGTGACCCGGCGGTCAAATCCAGAATTCGCCAGCTTCAGATGGCGGCGGCCAGAAAAAGAATGATGGCGGCCGTGCCCCAGGCAGATGTGGTGGTGACCAACCCCACCCACCTTGCTGTGGCATTGCAGTATGACAAAGAGAAGATGGATGCCCCAAGCGTTATGGCCAAAGGGGCGGGTGCCGTGGCCGAGAACATAAAAAAAATTGCCCGGGAAAATGATGTCCCCATTGTAGAAGATAAGCCGTTGGCCCGAAATTTGTATAGAACAGTAGACATTGGTGACCAGGTTCCACTTGAATATTACCAGGCCGTAGCGGAACTGCTTGCCTATGTATACGGGCTTAGGCGCAATTAAGCAAATAAAGTCAATTTTTTGGCACCAGATGTCAAGCTTCCATCAGAACAGGAGGATATATGGCGACGGAAAGCGTCGGTATATGGGGCACAATGAAAAAAGAATCATCAGACATTCTGATGGTTGTGGCCTTTATCGGCATTCTGATGGCAATGATCCTGCCCCTGCATCCCATTATCCTGGATTTCTTCCTGGCGTTGAATATTTCCCTGGGCATTGTGGTGCTGATCACCACCATGTATACCCAAAAGCCGCTTGATTTCAGCATCTTCCCCACCCTGCTTCTGGTGCTCACCCTTTTCAGACTTTCGTTAAATGTGGCATCCACCCGGCTGATTCTTCTGCACGGCAGCGAGGGGCCCGAGGCCGCCGGAGCAATCATCATGTCCTTCGGCGCCTTTGTGGTGGGCGGCAACTATGTGGTGGGTCTGATTATTTTCATTATCCTGGTGCTCATCAATTTCATGGTCATCACCAAGGGTGCCGGCCGTATCGCAGAGGTCGCCGCCCGGTTTACCCTGGATGCCATGCCCGGCAAACAGATGGCCATTGATGCGGATCTCAATGCCGGCATGATAGACGAACTGGAAGCCGGTGAGCGACGGGCCGCCATTGCCAGAGAATCGGAATTTCACGGCGCCATGGACGGTGCCTCCAAATTTGTCCGGGGGGATGCCATTGCGGGCATTATCATCACGTTGATCAATATCGGTGCCGGCTTCGTCATCGGTGTGGTGCAGCAGGGGATGCCCCTTGCTGAGGCGTTAACCAACTACACGCTGCTCACCGTGGGGGACGGCCTTGTCTCCCAGATTCCGGCGCTCTTAATCTCAGCGGCCTCAGGTCTTCTGGTTTCCCGATCCGGATCGGAAAGCAAAATGGGACAGGAATTTGCCAAACACCTGTTTTCCAGCTCGACCCCGGTCATGGTCGGCGGTGTCATTGTCTTTCTCATGGGTGCCATCCCGGGTCTGCCCACCATCCCCTTCATGACATTGGGCATTACCATGGGAACCGTTGCCTGGTATTTTTTCGGCCAGGAAGAGAAAAAAGCCGAAGAAAAGCAGCAGGAGATTGAAAAGGCCCAGACCCAGGCCCAGGAAGAGACGCCCGGGAAACCCGAGGATGTGGACCACCTGCTGCGCCTGGATACCATGGAACTTGAAGTAGGGTATGGCCTGATTCCGTTGGTGGACAAGCAACAGGACGGCACACTCCTTGGCCGCATCAAGGCCATCCGCCGGCAGTTTGCCACGGAGATGGGTATCATTGTGCCGCCCATCCACATCCGGGACAACCTGAATTTAACGCCTGCCCAGTACCGCCTTATGGTCAAGGGGGTTGAGGCGGCCGGTGCAGAACTCATGGTCAATCACTACCTGGCCATGGATCCAGGCGGCGCAGCCAAAGAAATTGACGGCATTGATACGGTGGAACCGGCCTTCAACCTGCCGGCCCTGTGGATTCCCATGTCCAGGGAAGAGGAGGCCAAGTTTGCCGGATACACAGTGGTGGACAACTCCACGGTAATTGCCACCCACCTGACCGAAATCATCAGAAACAATGCCCACAATCTGCTGAGCCGTCAAGATGTCCAGCATCTTCTGGACAACCTGGCCAAGACCAGTCCCAAGGTGGTCGAAGAGCTGGTGCCCAATCTGTTGAGTGTCGGCGCAGTCCAGAAGGTGCTACAGAATCTGTTGCGGGAACGTATCTCCATCCGGGATCTGTTGACCATCGTGGAAACCCTGGCGGATTTTGCCCCGGCAGGCAAGGATCCGGACCTATTAACCGAATATGTACGCCAGCGGGTGGCCAAAGGGATGCTGGCGCCCTACTTGCAACCAGGCAAAAAACTGCAGGTCATGACATTGGACCGCAGGCTTGAAGAGATTTTAACAAAGAACATTAAACGGACCGACCATGGGACCTATCTGGCCTTGGAACCCGTCCTGATCACCGAATTTGTCGGCGCCGTATCCAAACAGGTGGAAAAGCTCATCACATTGAACACCCAGCCGGTGCTCATGACCTCGCCCACATTGCGCCGTCATGTCCGCCGTCTCATTGAGCCGTCCCTTCCCAACGTATTTGTGGTCTCCCACGCGGAGATCGTGGATGATATAAATCTCCAGGCTGTGGGAAAGGTGAGTTTAAAGAATGGATAAAAAAATTTTCCGAGCACCGAATATCCAGGCGGCCCTTGCCTGCGTCAAGGAGGAACTGGGGCCCGATGCCATGATTCTGTCCACCCGAAAGGTCCCCAAATCACCCAAAGATCCCTACGGAAAAACCATGTTTGAGGTTGAGGCAGCAATGCCTTCATCCAAAGATAACAAACCCCAGACGCATGTTCTCCAGGATGTGGAGACCCTGAAATCAGACCTTACGGAGATCAAGGACATCCTTTCGGTGGCCGGTTTCGGCTCCGGGATGCACTCTCTCCTGTGCAATCATTTTGAATCCGTGGGTGTGCTGGCCTCCCTGCTTCGCTGCGGTGTCAGCGAACGCCTGGCAGCAGAGCTTGTGCAAAAAGCCGCCGCCGATCTGAATAAAGACCTTGATAAAATTTCACAAATGAAGCAGTTGAAAAAAAATGTGATGGAACAATGTCTGGATCTATTTCGCACCAAGGATTTTTTCACCCGGAACAATGCGTCGGAACTGCCCCAGGTGGCGGCCTTTGTAGGCCCGACCGGTGTGGGGAAAACCACCACCATTGCAAAACTTGCGGCATTCTTAAGCTTTACCCGAAAAATGAAGGTGGGATTGGTCTCCATAGACAATTACAGAATCGGGGCCTTTGAACAGCTCAAAGCCTATGCCGGCATCATGGGACTTGTGTGTATACCGGCCTTTTCACGTAAGGATCTGGCACGCGCCCTGGACCGGATGAAAGCCATGGACGTGGTGTTGATTGATACGGCCGGGCACAGCCATTATGACAAGGAAAAGATTGACGAAATCCTTGAGCTGATCAGAAACGATTTCCAGATCAGCGTTCATTTAACCTTGAGTGTTACCTCTGAATTGATTAATATGAAAGAAGCGGCATCTGCTTTTTCCGTATTTAATCCAGACACCTATGTATTTACTAAAACTGATGAAACAAAAAGATGCGGTAAAATTCTTGACCAGGTGGCAGGCCATGACCTGCCGGTATCACTGGTGACCAATGGCCAGAAGGTACCCGAGGATTTGATTATTCCCGACAACCATGAGCTTTTGAAAATAATTTTAAAACAAGAGCCCAAAGGAGATTAGGTGGATCAGGCAAAAGGACTGCGGCAGATGGCCAGGACAAGCGCGATGCAAAAACAGGAACGAAACAAAAATTCCAATGTCCGTTCATACCCCCGGGTCATTGCGGTGACCAGCGGCAAAGGCGGGGTGGGCAAAACCAATATTGTGGGAAATCTGGCCGTGGCCATGACGCGGCTTGGAAAACGGGTGGTGATCATAGATGCCGATGTGGGGTTGGCCAACATTGACATCGTATTTAACCTAAGACCCAAATACAACATCCGTCATCTGCTATCCGGGGAAAAAACATTGTCCCAGGTGATGGTAAAAACAGATCACGGCATCAGGATTCTACCCGGCGGCTCCGGGTTTGCCGATTTGACCCGATTCAGCGAAGGGGAAAAACTGACCCTGCTGTCTGAATTTGAGGCATTCTCTGATATGGCGGACATTATTTTACTGGATACCGGGGCCGGCATTTCATCCAATGTGCTCTATTTTAACGCCTCTGCAGACCAGTGTCTGGTGGTGGCGACCACGGAACCCACTTCCATTACCGATGCCTATGCCCTGATGAAAGTGATGTCCCAGGAGTACGGCATAAAGCATTTTAAACTGGTGGTGAACATGGCGGACAACAGAGCCGGGGCCAAAAAAGTTTACGGCTCTTTGAGCAATGCCCTGGATAAATTTTTAAAGAACGTGGTTCTGGAATACTGTGGGTATATCCCCTTTGACCCGGCCCTGCAAAAGGCGGTGCGGAACCGCAGCATCCTTTTGGATTTAGTAAAATACAGTCCTGCAGGCGATGCCATGTCCGATCTTGCCAAAAATCTGCTTAATGACGGCAGGACAAACCAGAACGAGGGGAATCTGACCTTTTTTATGAACCGGGTGTTTGCAGCGGCCCAATGAACGGTTGGGGACTTTGATGACAAAAGAAAGCAAAAAAAATTCCATGAAATACCCTGATAGAAAAAATCAGGCTGCGTGGGAAACATGGCGGCAGGACAGCATTGTCAATTACTCGTATCTGGTTCGGTACATTGCCTCCCGGTTTGCCATGCGGCTGCCCGCAAGTGTGCTTTTTGACGAACTGATGTCTGCGGGGTCGCTGGGGCTCATTGATGCAGTGGATAAATTTGATCCAAGCAAACATGTCAGCCTTGAGACCTATGCAAGGTACCGCATAAAAGGTGCCATTCTGGATGAATTGCGCAGCATGGACACCTATTCAAGGTCCATGCGCAAAAAAATCCAGGATATCTCCAAGGCGGCCAAAACCATTGAGGATGAAAAGGGCCGGCCGGCCGATGACGATGAAATATGTGAAGCGTTGGGCGTGGATCTGGAAACCTACCAGAATATGCTGACCGATATCCACGGGGCTGCGGTCCTCAGCCTGGACGATTTCATCAAGACCAAAAAAAATGATATCTCTTCCGAGACCCGTTTCCAGGCGGGCCTGAGAGGAGAACAAAATCCCGAGGACGATTTCTACCGAGCCGAATTAAAATCCATTCTGGTGGAAGCCATCAAAAAATTGACGGAAAAAGAACAGATTGTTGTCTCTCTTTATTATTATGACGAGCTGACCTTGAAAGAAATTGGAGAAGTTTTATCGTTGACGGAATCCCGGATCTGCCAGATCCATACGGCGATCCTGGTGAAACTGCACGTCGGTCTGGATAGCTACGGCAAATAATCCAACGTGATTGGCCCGGTATTTGCTTTGAATCTTAAATAGGTTAAGCAGTTTACAATCGTTAAGTGTAATGGTAGTCGCGTTTATTTTTTAGATTTTAGGGGGAGTTATGTCAGACCCAATTTTGGAAGAAGAAGACGATCTAATTTCCCAAGATGATATCGATAAACTGCTGGATATCTCTCCGGAAAACGACGATGCCGGAGAGGAGGAGGCAGGTGAGCTGTCCCAGGATGATATAGACAGCCTGCTCAAAGGACCTGACCCGGATGATGCGGTTTCTGATGCCGATGAAGAAGACGCCGGCGAACTCTCCCAGGACGACATCGACAGCTTGATGACCGACGACGCCCCGGATGACGAGGACAGCGCCGAAGCGGACGAAGCAGGCGAATTATCCCAGGATGATATAGACAGCCTGCTCAACGGACCCGACCCGGATGATGCGGTTTCTGATGCCGATGAAGAAGACGCTGGCGAACTTTCCCAGGACGACATCGACAGCTTGATGACCGACGATGAATCGGATAACGACGACGGCTTTGAAGAAAACGAGGCGGCTGAGTTATCCCAGGATGATATTGACGGCCTGCTCAACGGGCCTGATCCGGATGACAATGATGACGGCGATGATGACGAGTTTATTTCACTGGAAGATATACAGGGCGCAATAAGTGGGGAGCCCCAGGAGGAAGCCGTCTCCGATTCTGAACTAGAGTCCTTGGAAGCGGAATCAAGCCAGGATGACGTGGCTGAGCAAACCCTGGAAGACGCAGCCATAGAAGACGGGCCGGAAGCTGATGATGGGAAGGCAATGGCTGCATCGAACCAGGACGACGATCCCCTGGATGAGCCCATAGATGAGAATCAGGCTGCAGACGTGGCCGATTGCATGCTCACCCAGGAAGCCATGGACGCCCTTATTGAGGCCGGACTCCAAACTCCGGAGGTTGCTGAAGCCGACGCAGGAGCACCTGACACCCAGGACGCAGACGAAGAAGACAATACGCCGCTGGACGAGGCAGATCAGACGCCGGTCACAGATGCCGAAGGGACGGCTGATCCAGTCCAGGAAGATGACGTTACCCAGGAAGATATTGATGCCCTCCTCCAGCAGTCAGATGAACAGGACGAATTGCTGGATGAAGATGAGGATATCCTCATATCCCAGGATGACATTAATACCCTGCTCACGGCTGCAGATCAGGAAGATGAAGACGTACTCGGCGATCTTGACGGAGACGACGACATCTCTGACCTGGAGGACCTTGATGACCTGGAATCAGACTCGGATCAGGTGGTTCTGCAAGGCATTGAAGACGCCGAAATTCCGGGCGAAAAAGGATCTCCGAAGGGCGGAAAAATCAAAGCCCTGCTCAAATCGAAGATTGTACTTGCTGCGGCATCCGTCTTGCTGGTTATGGGCATATCCATCCCCTTAAGTTATTTTTTGTTCTTTTCAAGTAAACCTGAAGCCCCGCTGCCGGAAAGACAACCCACCTCCTTGACGGAAATTGACCTAATCCGGGACGGGCAGGCAGACGGTTCCGGAACTATGCCAGCCCTGCCGCCCAGCCGCAGATCAGGAACTATTTTATTAAAGGACTTTATCATCCTGGCATCCGATCAAAGCCAGACCATGACCTATGTGTATGCCGATGTATCTATTGATTATTCAGACCAAAGGGCCTATGATGAAATAAACAGTAATCTGCCCTTTTACCGGGATGTAATTTACGGCGCTATCCAGACCCGGCTGGTATCGGAAAAGAACAATGAAGTGACCGAAGCTGATCTGTTATGGGGTGTGGAAGCCTCATTAAAAAAGGTGCTGCCACCCCAATACATAGACAAGATCAGTTTTAAATCGTTTAAAACAACATAATGCAGGTAACACATGACCACAGTTCATGGCCATAACCAGATTTTTCAGCAATCCGGTATTGCCCAGGATTTGAGCCACCAGATCCAGTCCCCCAAACCGGATCCGGATCAGGCTGCGGTACTGCATCAAAATCAACAGGTCGTAGAAAATACAACCGTCCAGGAAAGCCAAGAAGCGCTCTCTTTAAAAGAAAAAAAAGAGAAGGAAAAAGAGATAAAAGCCCGTAAAGCCAAACGTGCAAAAAAACAAAACCTTCAAGATAATCTGCCGCCGGACCCGGATGGACCGGGACGGCTTTTAGATACCACGGCATGATGCTGAAAGTTCCCACTGATTTTCTTGTAGTCCTTTCGCTTATCATTGATTTTTTTTTAATCTTCCTGCTGTTTCTTTTTATCCGGCGCGCCAACCGCCTCCAGCGCAGCCCGGATCCAGGGCCGGCAAATGACATTGGCGACATCGTTGCCCAGACCCGCGAAAAAGCCCAGATTGTTGCCAAAGAGGTCCTGACGGAAACCGCCGAGATGATCGAACCCATTTTGGAAGCCTCAAAAGAAGCGGCCGTAGAATTTGAGCGCCTGGTTCAGGAGAAACAGGCCCTGACCCGAAAGCTTGATAAATCCATGGATTCAAAAATCATCAGTATCAACCTGTTGTTGTCCCGGGCCAGCACCCTGTTCAGCCAATTAGAAAATCAGCATAATTCCCTGCTTACGCCCCAGGCTAAGGGGGCTGTCTTATTTCACAAAGAGACCGATGTCCTTGATCAGCAACAACGGATCTTAGATCTCTACTATCAAAAGATGGATGTTGATACCATTGCAGAAAGACTTTCCATTCCAAAAGGGGAGGTCGCGCTTGTCATTGACCTCAAGGAAAAATTTATTGCAATGGAGAAAGCCAGATGATCCCCAGCCTGCCCATTGCAGCCCTGAAAATTATCGGCGGCAAGCAGGAGCAATCCGGGCAGTTGGATGCGATCAATTTAAAGCCGGGCCGAATTGTCGATGCAAAGGTGCTTGATGTCAAACCTGAAAATCTTGTTCAACTGCTTTTATCAGGAAAATCATCCCCCCCTTCCGGCCCGGGTGGTCTTGTTCAAAACCCGACACAACACCGGCCGGGCGGCAGGCAAGTGAATTCACCCACCGCATCATTTTCTTCAAATCCCCCCGGCAACACGTTGCCGGCCGGTCAGAAAGTTGAGGTCTCAACTTCGCTGCCGTTAAAGCCGGGCATGGCACTGACGTTGACCTCTGTTGCCACCCCGGAGGGCACGGTTCTAAAACCGATTTCGTCGGCGGTGTTGTCTTCTCTTCTTTCCCGATCATCCCAGGAAACGGATACCGCTCTTAAGATTCTTCCCGGCAAACATCAGGCTTCAGCATTACTTGATTCCGGTATAAAACCCGGCCGAACAGTGGCTGCAAAAGTGGTTGATGTTACCGCCCAAAACCGGGTCCAACTGCTTGTGGGCAATCAGAAACTCATGGTTTCCACCCAGCTTCCTTTGACCCGGGGCATGGATATCCCCATGAAGGTCGTCCGATCCCAGGACGGAATTGTGCTAAAGCCCCTTCCGAATCCTTCTGCGTCAATAGCCACAGAAACAACAGGACCTGCAGCGGGTAGCGGCAGGGCGACATCTGCCGTGCCAACCACCTTGTCGGATTCACCGCGGCTTCCGCCAACGGAAAGACCGTTTCAGGCCACATCCTTCCAATCCTTTTCCCCGGCAAAAATTTTCCTGGGATTGGGGGCTCTTAGCCAGCTCCGGGAACCGGTTCTCAATGATATTCTGATGACACTTGCTCTGAAATCCGATGTTCGGGATGATCAATTTCTACCTAAAATCATAGAAAATATGGGCCTGAGCTTTGAAAAAAAGATAGCTGACGGGCTTGGACAAGCCCCGGATAAAAAAAAGGCTGCCCATGCAGTCAAACAACTGATCGCCCAGGATCTAAAGGCCGCGACGTTGTCCCTTGCCGGAATGCAAAGCGATCCGGGCAAGAGCACTGAACTAAAACATATCTCAGATGCGCTGGACAATTTTGCCCAGTTAAATGTCAAATCCGGGGATGGCATGCAAAATCAGGACGGCGCGAGGTTCCTGCTGCCGTTCCCTGTCTGGCGGGAGGATGGCTTTGACTTCGGCCAGATCATGCTGGACATGGGGAAAACAGGTCCGGCAGAAACAAAAAAAATACGCAGCATCTCTTTTTTATTGAATATGACCGCCCTTGGACCTTTACGGGCAGACTTTTCCATTCTGGAGAAAACCATTACCGGCCGGTTTTTACTGGAGAATCAGGAAACCTGTGATTACCTTACCCCAAAGGTGTCACAGTTGAGACAGCGCCTGTCAAAAATCGGATATCAAGCCGGAAACATTGACTGCCAGGTTGCCCGACCGGAGCAGATTGCGCCGACCAGCTTGATGTTTTCCATGAAGCCACCCGGTGAGGTGCAGGGTCTCAATATTGTGGTTTAATAATTATGGCACCCAAAGACAATAAACGAAAACACGCAGTTGCCCTGAAATATGACAAGCTCAAGGCGGCAGCGCCAACGGTAACGGCCAAAGGCCAAGGAAAGGTGGCAGAGAATATCATTGCCCTGGCCCTGGCCCATGGGGTGCCTGTAAAGGATGATCCGGATCTGGTGGAGGTCCTGGCATCCCTGGACATCAGCCAGGAGATTCCGGCTGAAATCTATGTGGCCGTGGCCGAACTTCTTGCGTTTGTTTATGGGGCCAATACAGACAGACCCTAAAAAAAAGACCTAATAGAGCCCAACTTCACAAGTCTTCAAGCTTTGTACTGTCAACAAGCCGGTTACATTTATGGCAGGCCATTTTAAATTCCCGGACCTTGCCCCGGAATAATACTTCACCGCAAAACGGGCAAAAATAATCTTTAAACGCCAGCTGTGCATGCTTAATCCGGGCTTGCTCCAGGCCGGACAGATGTTGAGCAGGCACTGTTTGTAAAGTCTCCATACCGCCAGAATGCTGGAAAGAGAGATGCTCCAGGTCAGTGTAATAGCCGTCGTTGCTCATAAATCCCCTTCTTATTTTTTCTTACGTCCTTAAAAGGATGCGATTTTTGCTTTATACCCAAACGAGCCAGGATGCAAGGAGATTTTTTGTTGTCCCCGGATTGGATTCGGCATTGAGACCGACCCCACAATGGTGGGAAAAAATTTCTGGGTGCGTCAAATTCGACGGTCTCAGATGTCGGCCTTTTGGCACATTATTTTAAAACCCAGGCCGGTTTTCTCTAATCATCCCCAAATGTTGCATAAGATCTTCTTTAAAAAGAGCGCAGATCAAGGGCCAAGTGTTGTGAAAACAGGACATGGCATCTCATTTGCATAAAATGTAAATCAAAGACAACCAAATCAATCAATGCCGCAGGTAAACCGGCAACCATGCAAAGGAGAAAACTGCCAATGATTCTTGAAATGACGCGGCCGACCCAGGGCGGGTTAAGGCAGGAACGAAAGCTTGAAGCCGTCTCCAATAACCTGGCCAATGCCTCCACCATTGGATTTAAAAAAGATTTTGTCAGCTTTGACAAAGCTTTTAAAGCCCGGGTGGATCAAGATTTTTCCCAGGGAAGTGTCGTCAAAACCGACAACCCCCTGGATGTGGCATTGGGGCCCCAGGGACTTTTCAAGGTGGAAACCCCGGACGGCATCAAATACACACGAAACGGCAATTTTTCCTTGAGCAGTGAAGGCATTCTTGTGGATAAAAGCGGTAACCCGGTCATGGGCCAGGGCGGAGCCATTTTTATAGACACGAGGGACCCCAATACCAGTGTCAATATTAATGAATACGGCGAAATTTTCTTAGATAATGAACTTTTGGACACCCTGGATGTGGTCACCTTTGAAAAGATGGCGGCGCTTGAAAAAACCGGAGATAATTTGTTTGTTTATACCGGAGACACTGCAGATGAGGTTACCCTTGATGTTGTCAAAGTCAAAGCCGGATCACTTGAGCAGGCCAATGTTCAGGTCGTAGAGGAAATGGCAAAAATGATTGATTATCAACGAATGTTTGAAACCTACACCAAATCCATGAAAACATTTGATGAAATCGATCAAAAGGCAATCAATGAAGTCGGACAATTCACATAAAGGAAATAACTTATGATACGGGCACTTTGGTCGGCAGCCACGGGAATGATGGCCCAGGACACGCAGATTGGCGTTACCTCCAATAACCTGGCAAACTCTTCCACCACCGGGTTTAAAAAATCCCGGGCCGCATTTGAAGATTTAATGTACATGACCCAGCGGGTTGCAGGGCAGACCACCCCGGGCGGCGGCCAGGTGCCGACGGGCATTCAGGTGGGCATGGGCGTAAACACGGCAGGGATTCAGAAAATTTTCACCCAGGGCGATTATGTTCAGACGGATAATCAACTGGATTTTGCCATCCAGGGCGAGGGATTTTTCCGAGTCCTGCACGGGGATGAGGATATGTATACCCGGGCCGGGGATTTCTCCCTGGACAGCGAAGGGTATATTACCTCCCAGGCAGGGGACCGTCTTCAGCCCGAGATCGCCATCCCTGCCGAGGCGGTTACCATTACTCTGGACGACGACGGGACCCTGACCGTGTTTGCCGACAATGATACCATTCTGGCCACAGAGCAGGTTCTGGTAACCACCTTTGTGAATCCCGCAGGCCTTTATGCCGTAGGCGGTAACCTGTTCCGGGAGACCGAAGGATCGGGAACACCCCAGGAGAATACACCCGGTGAAAACGGATCCGGGACCGTGTTGAACTACTATATTGAAAGTTCCAACGTGGATGTCGTGGAGGAGATGGTCAGCCTGATTTCCGGTCAGCGCACCTATGAGGCCAATTCAAAATCCATCACCACCGCCGACAGTATGCTGGGCACAGCCGTCCAGCTAAAATCCTAATTAGAGGTTAAATGGATTCAGTCATGAATACTCGCATTATTTCATATACCCCCGTCATCCACGTGGATGACCAACCGGAGACGATCAGTGCGCCTTACAGAAAATATCTGAGGGTCATATCCTATATAACCTGCATATTAATTTTCAGCCTGGAGGTGTTTGCGGCCACACCGGGAAAAATCATCATTGAGGTTGCCCCAACTGCAGAAGTTACAAGCCCGGTCATATATCTGGGAGAGGTTGCAAAAATAACTGCACCCGATTTTTTCAAAGAAGAACTGACACGCATTGAACTTGGCAAATCTCCTCCGGCCGGGCGAATGAAACAGCTTTCGGGACAGCGGGTCACAGGGGCGATCAACGCCATGGGGCTCAATGATATCAATATTCATGTACCCAAACGGGTGTTTGTCAAACGTGCGGGACAGCAGCTCGACCCGGCCGAGGTGGAAAAAGCGCTTCGAGAATTTTTATCCGGATCTCTGTCAAAGGAAAATTTCAAATTAAATGCGTTCAAAGTCCGGGGAATTGAACCCTACCCCCAGGGCGAGTTATCCCTGGTATTTGACAAGGGGTATACACCTTCGGATAACGGCCGCCTCTCCATCCATGCCGAAGTCTGGGTGGACGGCGTTAAGGCAGACCGCTTAACGGTCACAGGCAGCCTTTCACAGATGAAACCGGTGGTTGTTGCGGCCGCACGACTGGAAAGAGGCCAGACCATAACCCCGGCGGATGTCACCCTCCAGGATATGGACGTGTTCGGCTGTCCGCCGGATGTAATGACGTCGGTGGATCAGGTCAACGGCATGGTGATCACCCGGGCCATTGACAAAGGGGAATGTGTGACCCCCAGAGAATTCAAACGCGCCCCGGCCATTGAAAAAGGGGCCGTAATAAAGATGGTGGCCCAAAAGAATCGGTTATCCATTATTACGTTGGGGATCTGCAAAGAAGACGGCTATCCGGGGCAACCTGTGACAGTCCAAAATTTAACATCGGGAAAACTGGTGCGCGGCCTTGTGACCGAAGACGGCACCGTGGCAGTTGTTTTTTAGCCGGGAGGTTGGTATGCAGGCAATTAAGAAAAACTCCATACGAGGAACATTGGCAGCCGTGCTGATTCTGATCGCAGGAACCATGAGCGGCTGTGTAACTGGCGGCAGGGCCCCGGCCTTAAGTGTTTTGCCCCAGGACGCGATGCCGGAGCCGGCCCTGCAGCCCGATTACACCACGGCTAAACCTGCGGAAGGCTCCCTTTGGACGGCCGAAAACAGATTCCTGCTGGATGACACCAAGGCGGCCTATATTGGAGACACGATAATCGTAGATATTGTGGAGAATTCCTCTTCGGCCATGGCGGTGAATTCCGATGGAAAACGGACAACCAGTATGTCGGTTGGGGTTCCGACCTTAAATGCCTTTGGCAAAGTGACCCATCTTGGCGGTACGGTCGGTGACAAACTCATTGACACCAGTTTTGAAAATTCCACCAAAGGCGAAGCCACAAGCGACAGATCGGGGCAGGTTACGGCATCCGTTGCGGCCCGGGTTACGGAGGTCTTGCCCAACGGCAACCTGAGCATCTTCGGGCGCCGGGCCATGAAAGTGGATAATGAGGTTCAGTACATTATGGTTTCAGGCATTGTCCGGCCCGATGATATTGATTCGGATAACCGGGTTGAATCCACCTCTTTGGCTGACTCGCGCATTGAATACTACGGCAAGGGCGCCCTTGCGGACAAACAGAAACCGGGCTGGGGCACACGGATCATTGACAATATCTGGCCCTGGTAACATGGGCGAATAAAGGAGCGGGCATCATGAATCATCACTTTAAAAAAATAGCCATCCGTTTAGGCACTGTGCTGTGTTTACTTTTCCTTGCGGCGCCTGCCACGGCCACCCGAATCAAGGACATGGCCGCCATCCAGGGGGTCCGTTCCAATCAACTCACCGGGTACGGCCTGGTGGTGGGCCTTAACGGCACCGGAGATAAGAACAATATTCTGTTTACCCGCCAGTCCTTGACCAACATGCTAAAAAAAATGAATCTCCATTTCGATAAAAGCCAGATCAAAGTAAAAAATGTGGCCGCCGTCATGGCCACAACAAATATTCCACCCTTTGCCAGGATCGGGGACCGCATTGACATCACGGTGTCTTCATTGGGCGACGCCACAAGTCTTAAGGGCGGGACCCTTTTGGTAATGCCCCTGAAAGGAATTGACGGCAACGTCTATGCCATTGCCCAGGGCGCGGTGAGTCTTGCCATTCCCGCCGGGATGAACGACAGGAGCAGCCATCTTCTCACCGCCCGGATCATCAACGGTGCCACGGTGGAACGGGAGATCCCCTTTAAGCTGCAAGGCAAAGAGAAATTAACGCTGTCTTTATCCCGGCCCGATTTCACCACAGCCCGGCGGGTGGGCGACACCATCAATGCCGCTTTGGGCGAAGGGATTGCCCAAATAATTGATGCGGGTTCCATCCAGCTGAATGTACCCGAATCCATGCGTCAGGAGCATGTGGCGGAATTTATCGCCGATGTCGAGGGGCTGTCTGTGATCCCGGACACCGTTGCCAAGGTCGTGATCAATGAAAAAACCGGAACGGTGGTGATCGGCAGTGAGGTGACCATTTCAAATGTGGCGGTGGCCCATGGGGATCTGAACGTCGTGATTCAGGGCCAAAACCCCGAGTATCTGATGGAACTGCCCGGCACGTCAACCATCGGCGAACTGGTGAACGGCCTGAACTCTTTGGGAGTCAGGCCCAGGGATCTGATCAGTATTCTGGAAAGCATCAAGGCAGCCGGGGCATTGCAGGCCACCCTAGAAATTCTTTAGGAGAAAACATTATGTCAATTCAAATGCCCGGTATCACGACACCTGTGACGGCGAACAAGGATGCCACGGATGCAGCCAAGCAGCTCCAGCGGGAAAAAGATCTTAAAAAGGCCTGCCAGGGATTTGAAGCGCTGATGCTTGACACCTTGATGCAGCGCATGCGCGATACCCTGCCCGGAGACAGTCTTTTCCCCGAAAGCAATGCGTCCGGCATATACCAGTCCCTGCATGACCAGTCCCTTACGGAAAATTTATCCCAGGGGCGGCGCGTCACCGGTTTCAAGGAATTTTTATACCAGCAGCTCCAGGGCAAGGTTTGACAGCAGGCTGATACAGCCTGCATTGTATCAGATGATGGCACAATAGTTGCTGTTTATATCCATACCAACAAAAAAACCGGAAAATATTTCCTTATGACAGGAAGAGAGATATGGAGAAAGCTGCCAAAAAAATCCAATCGTTGCTTGGGGAAAAACTTGCCTGTTACCAGCAGCTGCACCTGGTATTAAAGGCCGAAAAAAAGGCCATCGCAGACATTGATCTCGACATGATCTGGGAGACGACCAAAGCCAAGAAAGATCTGGCCGGTAAAATAGAAAATGTGCGGGAGAATATTCTTGTCGCCTGCCAAAATCATTTCCCCCGCATGGATCGAAACGCGGAGACGTTCTCCCTGAACAAACTGGTTCATTCCCTGCCGCTGCCCAATAAACACAAACGCAACATCAGAGAACTCAAGCGGACCATTGATAAAGAAAAGGACATTGTCTCCCATTTCATAAAATCCAATCAGCTCCAGGTTAAAAAGCATCTGGCTGTTATGGATAACATTATGGAGATGATCGGCAATACCGGTATCCAGCCCCGGTATACGGGCAACGGGATGGTGACCCGGAAAAAAAAGAACTACTGCCTGTTCGCGGCCCAGGTTTAGGATCTCCATTGAAATCATTGAACGGGAACAAGGTTGACGCTGGTGCCGCATATGAGTATAACAAAGACACGTATGTGTTATGAATTTAAAAATCAATTCACGCAATCTGTAAGGTCTTTTTAAATTCGACTGCTCAAAAATAATTAATGATAGCCTGGTGGGTTAATTGGTACGCCTATGCTTATTCTAACACGAAAAGTTGGTGAGAGTATCGTCATAGCCAATGATATCATCGTAAAGGTGATTGAAACCGGCAAAAACAGCATTCGAATAGGTATTGATGCCCCCCGGGAAATATCGGTTCTTCGGCAGGAGGTGTTCGACGCCATTCAAAAAGAGAACATCCTCTCCTCCCAGGGCACAGATAACATAGATATTGCAAACGCAGCCAAACTGATCGGCAATAAGGACAAGGAGTCTGAATAAAAGGTGATGAAGATTAATACAAGACAATTCGGTGAAGTCACCATTGATGGAGATAAAATCATCAATATGCCGGATGGTATTCCCGGATTCAGACAGCAGAAACGATATGTTGTTCTTGAAAAAAAAGACACCTCACCGTTTTATCTGTTTCAATGCGTGGATGACCCCAATCTGTCATTTGTGGTCATGGACCCCCTTCGGTTTTACCCGGAGTACACATTGTCCGTTAAGGATTTTGATAAAACGATCAAGTGGGAATTTGAAAAAGAAGAACTATCCTGTTTTGTGATCATCACCATTCCCAAAGGCAAACCAGAAGATATGACGGCGAACTTTATGGCACCGATTGTGATTAACAATGAAAGAAAAGAGGGGATGCAGCTGATCCTCCAAGGCAGTCCTTACTCATACCAGCAGCTGCTTTTGAAAGAAGAAAAGGATTAATTAAACATTGGTACTGAAAAGAAGACCGCTTAAATCCTGCATTTTTTCGCGAAGCTTAAGTATCTCTTCGGCGGGGAACTGCTTAATGACTTCATCGGTTTCCTTGTCCATAATTTTGACGACCACATCCTCGGTGCCGTCATCAATGGAAAAATTGAGCCTTGTCTGAACCGTGTTGGCAAAATTCTCAAGGGCTTCCACCATCTCTTCAACATCTTCTCGGGTCAATTTGACCTGATCACCAGACTCCTCATTTTTTTGCTCTAACGTCCGGCTTTTCGCCTGCTCGGTATTTGCCGAAGCCGATTCAGCCTGTTTTAACTCAGACAGTCTGGTAACCTTGTCACGTGCTGTATCGGCAACAGGTTCCTGACCCCGGATGCCGGTTTCAGGTCTGTCTGCATTAATTATTGCGTTTCCTGTTACGTTCATGCTTCTTGCCTTCCTGGGGTAAACAATTCTTACCGGTTGATGCTTATCAATCTTGGGCTGTTCTTTGACGACCGGTAGCTCTCCAGAGTTGTTTTCCCGTGTTTGAGAGATTTAAGGCTTTTTTCCAATTGGCTTTTATGCCTTTGTATCTCAACCCCGATGGTTTCGTCAACCTTTAGGATTAACCCAAGGCGCTGTTTAAGTGTTGTCATCCTTTCAGCATCAGATAAAACTTCAGACGGATTGGCCGTGCGGATAAACTCATGTATAGCGCTCTTCAAATTTTCTGAGACCCCCCTGCGCTCAATGGTCATCCGGGCTATATCCGGCAACATCTCTGCTTTTAGCAGATCTAAGTGTCGGTTCTGAAGATCTTCATATTCCCGGCACTGTGTTGAAATATGATCGGATAAGTGTTTCATATAAAATGTCCCTAATGCTTAAATGGCAATACTTGTTTTGTGACCATGTTTTTCATACCCTGAATAACTCATTGAAGAAATGTCTTTTTTTTGAGCAACTTTAGCATTATTGGTATTTTTCCCAGTATTGTCCAATCCCATTACACTGGTTTCCCATATCCGCTTAAGTTCCATCAGATATTTGTTCGCCCGGTCCAGGGTTTGAATGTCGTTTGTGAGAGAAACTTTACAAAGTTCCTGCATCATGACCAAAAAAAGGCTCCTTAAAAAAGAGATCTCTTCCCCCTCAATATTACGGAGGGATGCGTTGAGTTCGGAGATAATGGCAATGGCCTTGCTCAGATTTTCGCCTCTTTGCTTGGGATCTTTATTGATTACCCCTTCCCGGGCAAAGCTGATACGTTTAATGGCGCCGTCATAAAGCATGAGGATCAATTTTTGTGGATTGATTTCACTGCTGACCTGGACCTTCTGATAAGAACTAAGGGCATTGTATACCATGTTAATTTAACGCTCCTTTTTGCAACCCCTTAACATTTGTCATCCTTAGGGCTGCACTAAAAATTTGTGTGCATACGACTGCATGGAGCCCATTTCATAAGGCGTGCAGTCATCGGGTCTTATTTTAGTGTATGCGCTTTTTCGTTTGGGCCGTATTCATGAATTCTTAAAGTTATTTATCGGCAAAACCCGGTAAACCTTTACACATAATTCTCCTGATTTTTTTCAAACGCATCTGATCTTGTTTCCGGTGTTTTAATGGTCATCGGCAACGTTTTGTACCCAGGTTTCATTCCTTTTTCTTGACATCTGCCTGCAATCAAAGTAGTTAGGGCCAATCTTTAAATATTTTCAATAAGTTGAATAAGGAAAAAATATTGACACTTACCAAAATGGACATTGTCGAAAAAATCTCAGAAACACTTGATCTCTCAGGCGCCGAAGCCAAAGATACGGTGGAAGAGATGCTTGAAATTATTAAATTTACCCTGGCATCCGGAGAAGACCTCATGATATCGGGCTTTGGAAAATTCCAGGTAAACAAGAAAGACCCCAGAAAAGGCCGGAATCCGGCAACGGGTGAAACCATGATGCTGGACGGCAGAAAAATTGTGACCTTCAAATGTTCCGGCAAACTGCGCAACCAGATCAACAACGCCCAAACGGCTGAGTAACGCTGTCGGACGGTTCAGGATTTCACCCGATCCGCTCCTTTTCAAGAAGACGTGCATATTCGCCGCCGGCCCGGGCAAGCGTTTCATGGCGGCCCTGTTCAATGATTTGCCCGTCCCTTAACACCAAAATCCTATCACATGATTTTACGGTTGAAAGGCGATGGGCAATGATAATGGACAACCGCCCCGCCATCAATTTCTTCATGGCATCATGGATTTTCACCTCGGACTGGGAATCCATGTAAGAGGTCGCCTCGTCAAAAACGATCAAATCAGGATTAAAGGCAAAGGCCCGGGCAATGCACACCAGTTGTTTTTCCCCCGAAGAGAGAGGTCGGCCGCCATCCTGAAGCACGGTGTCAAGTCCTGAAAATTTATCAAACAGAAATGAACAGTTGGCCTTTATCAGGGCCTCGCGGAGATGTTCATCATCCTGGGGGCACTCACCATCCCGGCGCCGCACAATATTTTCCCGCACGGTGCCCGAAAACAAAATGGGGTCCTGCATGACCAGGGCAGTGTGCTGCCGGATGCCGGCAATATCCATATTCGCAAAATCCCGACCGTTAATGAGAATATGTCCATCTGTGGGGCTGTAAAACCCGGCCGCAAGATTGATAATGGTACTTTTCCCGGCCCCGGTCTGCCCCACAATCCCCATGGATCTTCCATTTTCAAGGTTGAAACTGATATGTTTCAGAACCGGCACACCGGCGGTGTATGAAAACGACACATCTTCAAATGCCAAATGCCGGATGCCATCCGGCACAGCCTTCCGGGGCCCATTATCCTGAAGTGCCCGGGGTGTGTTTAATACCGTAATGATCCTCTCGGCCGAGGCCAGCGCGTTCTGCAGGAGATTAAACTTTTCGGACAGCTCCCTCAAGGGCCTGAAAAACAATTTCATATATGTCAAAAATGCCGCAAGCTCACCAATGGTCAGCACCTGGTTTTGGACCATAAAAGAGCCGTTCCAGATAATAACCGCCACGGCCAGGGTGCCCATGAGGCCGACCATGGGCATGAAAACAGCAAATACCCGTATATGGGACATGGCGGCACTGAAGTGGGACAGATTCAAACGTTTGAACTCACGGATAAAGTGCGGGCCGGCCATACAGGTCTGGATGACCCGGATACCGGTAATGGCTTCGGAAAAACGGTGATTAATCTCAGCTGTCTTTTGCCTCAGGGTCCGGAATACCCTGCGCAAAATACCCGAAAAATAAACCACGCCCGCAAAGACCACGGGAACAATCAGACTCAAATAAAAGGTCAGCCGGTGATTGGTGAAAAACAGGATGCCGAACACCCCTGCCATGAGTAGAAGATCCCTGAAAATAAAAACAAGCACGCTTGTAAACATCTCGTTCATATTTTCAATGTCCCCGGCCACCCGGGCCACAAGCCGCCCCGAGGCATTTTTATCAAAATAGGCAACAGGCAGATCCGTCATATGGTTAAACAGGCGGCACCGCAGATTGAGCATGATTTTCTGACCCGTATACTCCATGAACATGGACTGGCCGAAGTCCAGCACAAACCCGGCCAGGATTACGGCACCAAACAAGATGCCGAACATAGAAAACCGCTGGATCTCAAACCCCAGGATATTCACCCCAGGAGCCCCTGAAGCAAGAATAAATCCGTCAATGGCCTGCTGGATGAGCCAGGGCTGGAGCAGTTCAAACCCGGTCACTATAAACACCAGAAAGGTCGTCAACCCAAGCATCCAGACGTAGGGCCGGACATAGGGGAACAAAGCCTTAAACAGGGCCAGGTCGGCCAGGCTGACCTTTTTTTCCTCGTCGGAAAATGCGTGGGGCCGGCTCATGATCTGCCTCCCGGGGATTGTTTTTCTGACTGTTGGACCTTAAAAGATGTGCGATAAAAAGCATTGGATATCTTGAGCTCCTCGTGGGTGCCCTGGTCCGCAATGGTGCCGTTCTCCATCACATAAATCCGGTCGCAGTCGGCAAGTGCAGAAAGCCTGTGGGAAACCATGATCATGACGGCATCCCGGTTCATTTGGCTGATGCCCCGTATTACCTGCTCTGCAGTCCGGGTATCCAGATGGCTGACCGGATCATCCAAAAGGATCACCGGCTTGGGCCGCACCAGGGTCCGGGCCAGGGTCACCCGCTGTTTTTGCCCGCCGGACAAGGTCACACCCCGTTCTCCGACCATGGTGTCAAGCCCTTTGGGCATCCGGGCAATGGTGTCGCCCAATGCACAAAGCCGGATGACCGGTTCCAGGAAGTCACGGACAGAGCCGCCCGAAAACTGTTCACCCATTAAAATATTATCTCCAAGGGTGCCTGAAAACAGAAACGGTTCCTGGGCCATAAAGCTGATATGATCCCTTAAAAATTCAGGATCAAATGTTTTCAAATCTTTTCCGTCCAGGCAGATCCGTCCGGTCATGGGGTCGTACAGACGCGGGATCAATGAAAGCAACGTGGTTTTTCCGCATCCCGGTGGGCCGGTTATGCCGATCCTGGACCCGGGCGGGATCTCCATTGAAATATCCGAAAGCACATTCACCTTTCCATCATAGGAAAAACCGACCTTTTCAAACCGGATATTGCCGTTCAACCCGTCCGGCATCACCGCATCTCCAGGAAACATTATGTCGGACCGGGTGTCCAGCAGAACGTTGATGCGTTTCAAGGATGCCATGCCCCGCTGCAGCATATTGGTCACCCACCCGATGGCAATCACCGGCCAGGCCAGAATCCCCAGATATTGAATAAAGGCCACAAACTCTCCGGGGCTCAGTTGATTCTTCATAACCAGACCGCCGCCGTAAAGGATGATGATCAAGGTGGAGATATTAAAGAAAAGACCCAATAAGGGTCGCAGCAGGGCGTTAATATAAACCCGTTTCAAATTTTTTCTAAAATAACGTTTGGCGCTGTGTTCCGTCTTTTGCCGGACCTGGGGCTCAAAATTGAATACCTTGATGACACGGATACCGAAAAAACTTTCCCTCACCTGCTCGGTAAGTGCGGAAAACGCCTCCTGGGCGGTCTTATGGTACTGATGCATCCTGTTGCCCAGACTTTTTGTCACCACAACCAGAAAGGGAAGCGGAATCAGACACAAGGCTGCAAGTTTGGGACTGGTCCAGACCATAATGCCGATGCAGGCACTGCCCAAAAGCAAGGTATCCACCAGGGCAATGATGCCGAAACCAAAGGCCATACGCACATGAAGAATGTCGGATGTGGCATGGGCCATGATGTCCCCGGCTCGGGTTTTGTCATAAAAAGCGGTGTCCAGGCCGAGCATATGGGCGTACAAATCATCCCGGATACCCCGCTCAAGATCCCGGGCCGCCCCCATTAAAAGGATACGCCATCCGGAACGAAGCAAGGCCATGAAAAGGCCTGCCCCCACAATGACAGCGCATTGCACCAGAAGGACATGACGGTCAAAATGCGCATCGGCCAGAATATCAACCGCCCTGCTGACAACCTGGGGAACCACAAGCTGAAGCAGATCCACCACAATCATACAAAAGATGCCCGCAGCAATCTTTCCTATATTTTTTTTGAAATAATAGAAGATCAGCTTCAACGTTTAACTCCGGTTAGTAAATGGGCTGCAAGGGCAGATTAAATCATATATTAAAAAAAAATAAGCATTCGGCAAAAAATTTCAATGTTGCAAGCATTTCAGATAGGAATCACACCCTTATTTTGAGGGTCGTCAGGCCTGTACAACATTTAGATTGAACATTTCCTGGTTTTTATATTGACACCCATTTTAATGATATTTAATCTAACTCGTATGCTGATAATCATGGTATAACAATAGTCGACATCATAAAAGGGTCCCTCTTGAATGTTCCAAATTAGGGAGTAAAACTATGGAAAGCACTGACCTTGACCAAAAATTTCCCACACGTCTTGACGCATTCCGCCGTCTGCACAGACAAACGCTGGACAATCGTGAACAATTCTGGGCTGACCAGGCAAAACGACTGCAATGGCAGACCGCTTTTTCCTGCGTGGTCAAGGAAGATTTTTCAAAACCACTGTCATCCTGGTTCTGTGACGGCCGGATCAACGCCGCCCAGAACGCACTTCACGCAACCATTGAAAAAGGAAATGCAGAGACCCCGGCCCTGGTCTTTTATCAAAAATCCGGCCAAACCTACACCCTGACGTTCAATGAACTCAAGGCCAAAGTGCTCACCCTTGCCGCAGCCTTTCACCGGACCGGCCTTGTCCAGGGGGACCGCATCGCCTTAAATTTGCCGAACTGTCCGGAATTTATCATCACAGCCCTGGCATCTGCGTATCTGGGCATCACCTACCTGCCCATCGGCTGCCACCTGCCCCCGTCCATTGTGGCGGAGGATGCCGTCGCATCAAGGGCAAAACTTGTCATCATGGCGGACAGCAGCGCCTACGAACAGAAAAAAGACCATGTCCTGAAAGTCGCCGCCCTGCTTGAAAAGACAACCACGCTCGTCTCAAATGAACGACTTGAAGGGATCCCGACCCTTGATGAATACATGGCCCAGGCGGATCCCTCGGGACTTGAACCGGCCTTTCCCCGGGCGGACCACTCCCTGTTTGCCGTTTATGAAAACCGCCTGGCCGGCAAACATGTGGGTTCCGTTTTCCAGACCGGCGGATTTTTAGTCCAGGCCCACGCGTCCTTTGACGATATCTTCAACAAAGTCCTTGGTCAGGACAAACCCAGGATGATCGTCAACACCCTGGATATGTCCAAGGCGCCAACCCAGGCTTACGGTCTTTGGGGCCCGTTAACCAACGGCACGGGTATTATTCTTATTGATGAGGATATCCGGGTAGAAACCATTGAAAAAATTCTCGAGGAACAGCCCAATCCCGCGCTGCTGTGTCGGCCCAATTTAATTTCAGAACTCAGGGAACAACTGGACCAAGGCTTGCTGAACACGGACAAACGGTTTTCCGTCATTGCCTGCTGCGGGAATGCACTGCCCCCCCGACTGGTCAAATATGCAGACAGCCGGCTGGTGGACGCACCGGAACGGATGGTAAACCTGTGGGTTCAGAGCAAAACCGGAACGGCACTGCTCAATACGTATCCGACACCGGAGCTGAACCGTCCCGGCGCGTTAGGATTTGGTGCATTGGGTGTGGAGCCCCAGGTCATGAGTGATTTCAGCAAACCCTGTAAAACCAATATCAGCGGCAATCTGATTTTTGACCAGTCATGGCCGGCCATGGCATCAGCGACAGAAGGCACAACAGAACACTTTAAAAAGACCTATTTTTCAAAATTCCCTGGTTGTTTTTTTACCTACGACGGTGTCCGGTGCGACAAAGACGGTTTTTTCTGGTTCATGGGACGGCTTGATGACAGCATCAAGGTAAAAGGACAGAGCATGGGCGCATCACTGATCGAAGGCGTGCTGACCTCCCATTCCCTGGTGGACGAGGCGGCCATCATCAGCGGCCAGGACAACTCCGGAGAGGAAATCGTGGCCTTTGTGGTGCCCAGTAAAACGATTCAGGACGAACAAATATGTATTGACCGGATAAAAGATTACATTGCAGAAAAAATCGGGCGTTTTGCCGTACCTGAAAAAATCATCATCACGGATCAGCTGCCAAGAACTCCCACTGGAAAACTGTTCAGATCTGTATTGCGCCGCATTGCCTCCGGGGAAGAGACCCTGGACTGACTCCCAGCACACGGACAAACGCCTGTAAATTAATTAGGATACATAAAGGGAAACCTAAAAAGTGAGCGCAAAACTTCGGAATAAAATAATTGAGACCGTTGGCGAAATCGGAAAAATAAATGTTTCCATGTCCGCCTATGAAAGGGAACTGACCGTTACATGTGAAGCCTGGCTGGCAGACCTTTCAGAGCAGATAAAACAAGGGATGGACGTTGCGGATGCCGGATTAATGCAAAGCGATCTTTCGGCCATCGTTGAGGTGCTGATTAAATCTCCCCCCTCCCCCGGCATCAATATTATTTTAGGCAATGCCCTGTCCATGATGCTGGAAATAGAGCGGGCAAGCCAGGAAAAATCTCCGGGGATACGGCGTCTTCTCGGCCCTGCCCTGGCCCGGGAAGCCCGGCGGGAAGATATGCGGTTCCTGCTGCTTAACCCGGGCACCGTCTCCACCCGCATCGCCGTATACCAGGGGCTGGAGCAGATTCACCGGTTTGAAATCCATGTCCTTCCCGATGAGGAGGACAGCATAGACCACAGGATAAAAGCTGTGGCAGCGCACCTGGAACGCGCCGACATTGCGCTTTCCTCCTTTGACGGCATTGCCTGCCAGGGCGGATTTCTCAAACCCATCCCATCGGGCACCTACCGGGTGGTCCCGGAAATGGTCACGGACCTTATAGAAAATCCGCTGCGGTCCCATGCCAGTAATATGGGCATTCCCATGGGCATGGAACTGGCCCGGATGGCCGGCAGCCAAAAGGATCCGCTGTTGACTACTACAGACCCCTTTGTGTGTGACGAAATGGACCTGGTGGACCGGGTTACAGGATTTGTAAGAATCAAGCGCAACGGGGTCGGGGCCCATTATTTAAGCCACAAGGCGGTATGGCGGATCGTGGCGTCGTTAATGAACCAGACACCGGAACAGATGAACGCCGTCACCGCCCATTTAGGCGGAGGCACCTCCCTGGCCGCCCACAGGCAAGGCCGGGTCACCATGCTCATCGACGCCTATTCCGGCCTGCCGTCAACCAGTCGAAGCGGCGCCATAGACATCGACCGGGTCATTAAAGCCATCAAATCCAAGGATATCTCCATCCGGGACCTTGAACAGGTCATGGACAGCCGGGGCGGGTTGCTCTCCCTTGTGGGCACCAATGATTTCTACGCCATGATCGGGTTTCTGCGCCAGGGTGCCACCCCAGTGCAGCGCAAAAAAATAGAACTGGTTCAAAACTTTATGGCAAGAAAAATTGCCGGGGGCATGCTCGAACTGACGGCAGACGGGGCAGACGTCAAGGTCATGGCCATTACCGGCGGGCTTGCCTCCAATGCCGACATGATGCACCGGGTTAAACAGAATCTTGCAGGGCGTTTCCCCGTGGTGACCCTGCCAGGCTACTATGAACATGATGCCCTGGCGGCCGGGCAGATCCGGGGCTATTTTGCCCCCGAGTCACTCAAAGACTATGAAACCGAACGGGATGAGCTGGCAAAAAAAAGGCATGATGAAGATGTACTGATTGACACCCCGGTCTTCAAACGCGAAATCCGGTTCAAGAAAAAAGGCGCGCCGTTGACCACCCTGGACGATATCATTGATGCGGCATACCTGACGGTCAAAGAAAATTATGCGCCGACCATCGCCATTGTGGGCGCCAATAACGAAGAGGCGATCCAGGCGGCCAAACGGGCCAATGAAGAGGGCCAGTTCCGCATCTCCAAGTTTGTCCTCCTTGGTGATTTCCAGGAAATCAGCCAGATGGCCTATGAATACGACCTTGTCATTGACAATGACAACTACACCATCATTGATACGGAAACCCCCGTAGAAGAGGCCGTCAGCCTTTTGGACCAGGGCAAGGTTGATATCCTTATGAAAGGGTGTATCCATACTGAGGATATTCTCAGGGGCGTGTTTAAATACCTCAAAGCCAGCGGCCGCCTGCAAAAAGGCCAGGTCATGAGCCACACCGCCATTGTGGATATTCCCACCCGGAGCAAGCTGCTGGCATTTTCCGATGGAGCCCTGAACACATACCCGGATGAAGAAAAACGGGTTGCCATCCTTGAAAATGCACTAAAAGTAGTGCACAACCTGAATATCAAGGTGCCCAAGGTGGCGGTAATTTCCGCCGTTGAAAACGTAAACCGCAGTGTGGACAGCTCCATTGAAGCCGAACGGATTGCCGCCCGCTTTGCTGACAGAGATGACTGTATTGTGGAAGGGCCGCTTTCCCTGGATGTGGCCATGGATCTTGCCATTGCCCAGGAAAAGCATTACGCGGGCCGGATCCAGGGCAATGCCGATGTGCTGATCCTGCCGGATATTGATTCGGGCAATATTTTATGGAAAACCCTGACGACCCAGTCCGGGGCTGCCCTTGCAGGCGTTATTCTGTGTGGGGATATGCCTTTGATCCTGACATCAAGGGGGGATTCCATACGGTCAAAACTGGCGTCACTGTCCCTTGCCATAAAATTTTACTTTGATCTTAAAAAGGATAACACCGTTAACATGCAAACGGATGATTAAGTAAAAATGACGATGCCCAAAGTCTTTGTAACCCAGGAATTAAAGGCGACTTTTGCTTGCGAATCATGCGGACAGTCCTATACCAAAGACGTGTCTAAATTTATCAAACATGAGGCCCAGGTCCGGTTAAAAAACAAATGCAAATGCGGACACACGTTTAGCGTGATGTTAGAAAGGCGCCGGGTCTTCCGCAAAGAAGTCAGTTTTAAAGGTGTGCTTATCCAGAACCAAAATAAGTATCCCGGTATGGTTACGGACCTTTCCCGAAACGGTATCCGGTTCAAAACCCGGGACAAAGCATTTTTCAAACAGGACCACGTCGCAGAACTGGTGTTCGCTTTAGAGAAGCCGAACCGCTGTGAGATCCACAGAACAGTAAGGATCCGAAAAATTTTTTCGGAATACAGCTTTGGCTGCGAATTTGAGGACACCGAGCATTTTGACGATCTGGGGAAATACTTTTTGTTTCATTTCTGAAAATTTTTTAAAATATTTCCCGACGGTTCAACGCCATTGCCTTAATTAGAGCCTGAACGGAAACCCGTGTTTGAATCAAAAGTTGCCCGGATGCAAGGCGCAGATGGGTGACTTTTCGTTCAAACATTAATGACCCTGCCCCGGGTCAATTGTGATCGGACAACACCAGCGAGTTGCTGGTTCAGTTAATGTAGTCATTGAATATCAAAAAGGGACTGATAATAATCAATCGTTCCCGTGTCTGCTTAACAAGTTCCTCAAGGTAATAATTCGCAGCGCTTGTATTTAAAAACTTCGCCATGTGTATCCCTTTCGTTTATTTTCACTCCCAAACTGGAGAAGCCAACCGATGTGTATCTACGGCTTGTCCGTAGTATGCTTCTTGTTTGAATTATATATGTGCTATCCCCGGAATTTCCAGGCTTTTAAACCCTAAAAGCTCCGATAAAAAGTTAAATTTTCCTGAACCAGGTACTCCCGAAAGGCCGCGCAGTAAACCTGGTCCCTCTCCAGCATTTTGTTAACCCATATTCACATTTTTCATTACTTTTTTTATCCAAGCTATACCTTCAGGTGTTGTCAGCCAATACAATGCTGCACAATTAATACAAACAGTTATCCAATAGGTTACTCTAAAGGAAATTTTTTGGGATTTATGCCTGAGAAAACTTTGAGCAATTTTAGCTCCTGGCCAGCCTCCGAATACTGACAAAATATGCAAAGTGTTTTCAGAAGTTCTCCACTTTCCAACCTGCGCAGCATGTTTATCTTTTGCATATGCCAGGAAGGCAATGAAACTCATCAATGGATATATACAAAGGATTGCGGTAGGAACCAATCTTTCATGATGAAAAATAAATAGAACGCCTCCCCAAAAAACAACCAAAACCAATGATAAGAGTCTTTGTCCGATCCCTTTACCATTGTTTTTGTGACCTTTTACAGGAGTGACATCAACTGCACACGTTCTTCCTTTTTGATCAGTTGATAAATGATAACTCACTCTGAGATCAAGAATCGGACGTTTATGTTTATTGCTGTAATCGTTAATGTGGAAAAACAGCTTGCCCTCTCTATTGGAGGGCTTAATGAACCCGAAACCTTTTTCTTCGTTCCAGTTTGATATAATTCCAATTTCTTGTTTCATGTTTTTGTTTCAGTGAGTCAACAGTTATATTAGGCCGAATGCGCCAATATTGGAACATACAGATTCTGTATATTGCCCATTCCATACGACTCGAAACCGCTTTATGATTATTTTCTTTAATAATACAAAATTATGTGAATGTTATCGTATATACTAAATCCCATACGCGATAAAGCTATTTTTGAACCCACCAATAGATTAATTTTCGGCTTCCCCCCGAATGTTGATAGAAAAATCGTCTGTATCCCAACGTTTGTAGATAGGGAAAATCAAATATTCCCCTCATCCATTTCGTGGATAAGACCCAGAGCCCGGGTTTTATAACGCTCATGACAGGCGACTTTTTCAAGGGCTTTTTTAGCTGAATGCTTATCCCCGGCACGGCAGGCGCAAAGGCCGTGTAAAAACAGGGAATTGATGTCCTTGTGATCCAGGCTGCTTGCCTTGGCAAAGGCTTTGGAGGCCAGGCTGTAATCTTTGTTTTCATAGTGGACCCAACCTTTGATCCGCCAGAGGCGAGGGGATTTTGGAAAGGCGGCCAAGCCATTTTTCGCGGCATCAAGGGCCTGGTCATAATCGCAGGCTTCAAACCAGCAAGCCGCAGTCCGTTCCCAGAGCCTTTCACAGGGATCAGCTGCGACAAGTGCAGCATAATTGGGGGCGGCCCGGGACGGAATGCCCAAATTGACGTAGAGGTCTGCCAGCAATTTCCGCTCCTGCCGGGACAGGGTTGCAACAAGACTGTAGGCTTCCAGATTCTGGGCGGCTTTGCGGTAATTGGCCGTCTCCAGATATAAAACCGAGGCCAGTCGAAACAGGTAAGCGTCAGGATCAGATCCTGCCAGAAGACGCTCCACGGTTCCCAGGGCCGTTTTAGGCTGCTTGGCTTCCACGGAGGTCTGGGCCAGGAGCTTCACCCATTTCTCTTCGGGAAGGCCGCTCTTTCCAGAACACAGATCTTTCAGTATGGAAAGCGCTTTTTGTTGTTTTTTGGCGGATATAAATGCCACGGCGGCATGGAACCGCATCGTATGGTTTTTACTTCCGGTCAGCTCCCAGGCCTTTTCCAGGGCCGTCCCTGCCCGGGTGTATTCTTTCAAATCAAAACAGATCTTGGCCAGATTCTGCCAGGCCGGGGCATAGGCGGGACAATACTCAATGTTTTTTTCATACGCTTTTAAGGCGGACTTGAATTTGTTTAAATCCAGGTAACAGGCCGCCAGGGTATATGTGACAAAGGCATGGTTTTCGTCTGGATGTTTTTGCAAAAATTCGGTCAGGATCTTTTCGGCCGGGGCCGCCTTTTTTTCCGTCAAAAGCTTCTGGGCTTGCACCAGGGCGGTTCTGGCGTTTGGGGTCAGGGTCTTTTCATCCGGGCATGATCCTTTAGAAGCGTCTTGGGCCCAGGTTAGGGAAAAAGAAGTGAGTACAATCATCAGACACGTTAAAAAAAAATATCGTCTCATTGTTAATTCTCCAGTTTAAATACCACCGAGGTGGTGACTAAAGTTTTCACCTTTTGGCCCATGAGTTCACCAGGCGCGTATTTCCAAGTAGACACGGCATCCAGGACCGCCTCTTCAAAAAAACCCGGAGGGTTGGCTTCCACAATTTTGATGTTCGACACCTGTCCCTCTTTGTCCACAACAAAACTGATTTTAACGGTGCCCTCCCGGCCCATGCGCTTGGCCCGGTAAGGATACCGGGGGGCGGATTTAAACCGGGGCACAGGGATGGTATCCACGGCATCCAGGTCCATGATCCCGGTGAAGTCGGTTCCGGCACCCGGGGCTACCGGCCCCGGCTTTGCCGATGAAACCATATGGATATCACTGGAAAGCCTTGGATCAATATTAAGATCCAGGCTGGGCATCTGCATCTTCAATTGTTGCTTAGGGACGTTTAACTGTTCGTGGTGAACGATTTTATGGATCTTTTCCGGCGGTTCTTCTTCTTTGAGTTCCTCTTTTTTCTCGGGTTCCGGCTGGATCGGCTGGGGCTTGATTCGTGTAAAGGTCACTACATTCAGGCTTTCCAGGTCTCCGGAGCGGGTTTCCATATGAATCAGTCCGGGCAACAGTCCGAACAGGGCCAGGTTGATGATCATAGCCCCTAAAACGCCCTGCACCAGATACGATTGCTGATATGACAGTTTCATTACCCGGATTCTCCCGACCGGGTGGCGGCAATGCTCACCCGCTTGGCACCGGCCAGCCGACACTGGTCCATCACCTGGATCACCGTTCCGGTGTAGCTGACCTTGTCCGCCACAATGACCACAGCCCCTTCGGGATTCTGGGCCAGTGCCCGGGTGATATGGGCCCTGACGCTTCGGACATCAATCTTTTGCCCGTCAAAATGGATGGTGCCGTCCCGGGACACAGCCACAAGGATATTCCCGTTTTTTGTCAATGTGGCCGATGAGGCCGAGGGGCGTTGGACATCAATCCCTGTTTCCCGGACAAAGCTTGTGGTCACCATAAAAAAAATCAGCAGCAGAAACACAAGATCAATGAGCGGACTCATGTTGATATCCATCTCATTGCTTTTCATACGCAGGGAATTTCTTACATTGATCATTGGTGTGTCTCCTTTTTCACAGCCTGCGTTTAAGAATAATAGCCGCTTCTTCCAGACGATTTTTCGCAGCATGGGAACGCCGGAACAGCAGCGCGCTCATGAAAAACCCGGGAATGGCGACCACAAGACCGCTCTGGGTGGTCACAAGGGCCTCGGAAATCCCCCCTGCCATGGCCTTGGCATTTCCTGTGCCGAACAGGGTAATGACATCAAAGGTGGTAATCATGCCGGTGACGGTGCCCAAAAGGCCGAACAGAGGTGCCACGGCCGCAAACACCGCGATGGCGGCAAGATACCGCTCAAACCCGGGCACTATGGCCATGCAGCACTGGTCCACAATCCGCTTGTTCACCCGGCAGTCGTTGGTGCGATGTGCCAATACATGGCGGGCGAGATGGGCCCGGGGGCCTTCGGCACCTGCCGGTACCAGGCACCTGGAAGCCGGATCACGGTCCAAAATTCTAACCAGGGCGTGAAGGGCGATATCTTTTCGTTCCAGACGGGAGAAGAAAAACATCCGGTCCAGGATCAGAGCCCACATGGCAAAGGAACAAACGATCAAAGGAATCATGACGACGCCGCCCTGGCCCAGATACGCCAGAATATTGCCAACGACATCGGAAATCATGCCGGGCGCCCTCCCCGGAACACGATATTGGTCAGGGCCACCGCCTTTTCTTCCATATCACCGATCACATGCGCCACCCGGCGGCATAAAAAGGTATACAAGAGCATGATGGGAATCGCCACGGCCAGACCGAGCATGGTTGTCACCAGGGCGGTGGAAATGCCGCCGGACATCATCCGGGGATCGCCCGTCCCGTAAAGGGTGATGACATGAAAGGTTGAGATCATGCCCGTCACCGTGCCGAGCAACCCCAGAAGCGGAGAGATGGCCCCCATGATATTCAGCATGGGCAAAAACCGCTCAAGCCTGGGCAGCTCTTTCAAGATAGACTCCTGGAGCACGCTCTCCAGAGTTTCCCGGTTCTCTTTTCTGGCGTTGAGACCTGCGCGAAGCACATTGTACACCGGCACTGTTTTCTTACCTACAATCTGCCGGCAGTCATCCCAGGCCCCCTGGGCCGCCAGATCGTTGACCCGGCCCATGACCTTGTCGGTGTTGGCGTGGACCCGGCCCAGAAACATGGTGCGCTCAATGCCGATGGCAATGGCGAACACACCCAGGGCCAGGATGGGCCATACCAAAATACCGCCCTTTTCAATCTGGTCCTTCAGGGTCTGCTGGTGGGTGATCTGCTTTAGGGCCCCGCCCCGGGAAATATCAATATACACACCGTCTGTTTTACCGTTCATATAGCCGGACAGATTTTTTTGAATGCCCCTGGCAGGCAATGCAGACAGTGCATAAAGTTTTTTGGTATCCTGGGAGTATTCAAGAAAACCGGCCGCGCCGTCCTTCTCATAGGCCCAGGTAAACCCGCCCAGGCTCAACACCTTACCTTCAACCGTTTCCCCGTCATCTGCAATAAAGGGCATGGTCCGGATATCAATACCGCCGGTCAGGCGCATCTCCTCTAAAAACAGATCCGCCAGGGCAGCCATATCATCCAGCCCGGGAAACCGGCTGGAATCCAGCACCGGAGACAACCGGTTTAAACGGTCAGGCTCCCGGGCCGTATAGGCCGATTCCGTCAGCAGGGAATTCAGATTGCCTGCCGCCACCCTGACAGCACCGGAAAGCTCATTGAGCCGGGTCTGGCGGACCGCTGTTTTTGCATCCAGCTCTGCATTTTGCCGGGTCAGCGCCTCCACCTGTTGAATTTTTTCATTCACCTCGGCTTCCAGGGCACCCACCCGGGTCTTTAAGCGGCTAAGCGCCTGGGACATCCGGCTTTTATCGGTTTGAATCTGAGATCGCACCATGCGATCTTTTTTCCGGGATTCTTCCAGCTGCTTTTGGGCTTCAACCGCAGCCTGGCGAAGGTCCCGGGCCTGGGCAGCCCCGGCAAGGATTGCCGGTACCAGAATGACAACCATCAATCTTAATGTTACATGCGAAAAAAATTTCAAAAGAATTTTCATTGTGCGGCAATCCTTCCCAACGGGAGTTTGACAAGTTCAATACTTCTTTCCAGCCGTGCCATGGCCACGGCCCGGGAAATATCACGGTTAACGCTCTCGGACAGAATTTGCCAGCGCTTCTGCCCCGGATCAAATACGGCGCTTTTCTTCTGGTCAATGGTCTGGCACAGCAGACTGACCCGGCCCACCCGGAGCACGTCCACAAGCACCGGCACCTGATCCAGATCCACGGTGGACTGGGTCACTTCCACTGTGGTGCCGTACTCCGCCTCTATCTGGAGGGCCTCAAAAATACGCCTGAACTTCTCGGCAGAAGATGTCTGGGCGTCCACCATCATCATTTTCAAGTCAGCCAAACGGCCCCGGCGCTCATCTTCCAGAAAGGGAAGATCTTCGGCAATGGCCAATTCCAGACGCTCAAGCACGGAGTCCAGAAATGTCTCCAACTCAGCTTCCACCCGGTCGGTCTCTTTTTCACGCCGGAGATTTTCGTCCAGCCGGGTCTGCTCCAGTTTCAAGCGCAGATTCATTTTCTCCAGGCGCTTTTCCAGGTCCGACTCCCGGGTTTCCAGGCTCTGCAACTGATCCCCCATGGTCTTTGACTGCTCAGACCAAGTTTTTTTGATATCCTGGACATCTTTTTCCACCGTGATGACCTGCCCTATATCGTCCCGAATCGTTTTACTTAATGGTTTTTCTTCGGCGTGCACGTCTTTTTCTGGAAAAAAAGAGAGGCTGAACAGCACAAGTAAAACAATAACCCAATTGAAACTATACAATTCCAGATCTCCTTTGCAGTCCTTGATTCAAACATTAACTCATTGATTTTAAAAGGCTACCTTCCGACAAACGGCATCACATGCCTTTTGAGAAAACCTATATATACCAAAAAATATTAAGCCGCAACTAAAAAATTAATTAATACCATCTTGTATTCAAGGTACATGATTCATAAAACAATTAAAACAAAACCAACTTGACATAACAAATAGTTTGCTATACATGACTTTTCGAACTACGAAAAACAATCCAAGATTGATGCACTTTAACAAAATTGCGGACAAGGAGTTTGATTTATACCATGAAACAGGAAATCAGCACCGTTCGACAAAATGCCAACGCCAAACTCAAACTGCTGGAGACCTTTGGCAGCACCTCGTTGGATCATCAATTTTTCGCTGAAATCTGCGACAATCCGCTCACCGGGGCATTTAAGAAGAAAACCGTGGTGCATGCGGGCCTTGGGGGCACACCTGTGCCACGGGAAAAAACAGCCGGGGTATGGCACACCCTGTCAAAGAGACGGCGCAAGGCCAAAACAAGCGCATATATACACATTCCCTTTTGCAGCACCCACTGCCTGTATTGCGGTTTTTTTGCCAACCCGGCCCAAAAAGAGAAGATGCAGACCTATGCCAAAGCCCTGATTCGGGAACTTGAGGCCGACCGGAATCTGGACCTGGTGCAAAGCCACCCGGTGAATGCCGTCTATCTGGGTGGCGGTACGCCCACAGCCCTTGACGGTGATGATCTAAAACAGGTGCTTGAAACTGTACACCGGTGCCTGCCCCTGGCCAATGACTGCGAAATCACCGTGGAAGGCAGAATCTGCGATCTGACGGAGGAAAAAATCAACGCATGCATCCAGGGCGGGGCCAACCGGTTCTCCATCGGCGTCCAGACCTTTGATACCGGTATCCGCAAAAGCCTGGGCCGCCTGTCAGACAGGCAAACCGTGATGGATCGCCTTTTACGATTAAAAGAGACCAACCATGCCGCCATCATCATTGACCTGATTTTCGGGCTGCCCGATCAAACCATGGAGATCTGGGAAGAGGACATTGAGAACTTTCTGGGTCTGGAACTGGACGGGGTGGATCTGTATCAGCTGATCCGCTTTCCCGGCGGAAGCTTAGATAAGGCAGCCAGATCAGGCCGGTTCAAAACACTGGCAGACCAGGCCCAGCGGGCGTTGATGTTTGAAGCGGGCGTGAACCGGATGGCCCGGGCCAGATACCGGCGGCTCTCCATCAGCCACTGGGGCAGAAAATTTCGGGAACGAAACCGATACAATCTGGCCATGAAGGAGAAGGCGGACTGCCTGGCCTATGGTTCCGGAGCAGGCGGCAGTGTGAACGGACATATGATCTTCCTGAACGGAAAACTTGACGATTACCTTGAAACAGCAGGCAGGGTCAAGCCTGTGACCCGCATCATGGTCCCCGAAGCCCATGACCGCCTTTCAGCAATAATTTCAGGCGATCTGGAACTGGGATATATGGATCTGCGGGGTACGGGCAAAAAGCTGGGACTGGACCTGGAGACCATGTTTGCCCCCCTGACGGCGCAGTGGGAACAGGCAGGACTTCTCACACGGGACCAGGGCTGGATTACCCTGACCCTGGCCGGAGAGTTCTGGCAAACCAACCTGGCCCAGGGCATGATTGACTATTACAAACAGACGCGCACGGATGTACCATGAAACTGTTTTCAGCACACTACTGGGCCCCGTCCGAGCTTATCCTCATCGGGACCTTCACAGGACTGATCAAAATCTCCACCATGCTCATCGCCCTGGCCGGCGGCGGCATGAACCCGGTGACCCTTGTGCTTAAAAACACCGTGGCCACATCCCTGCTCATCATCCTGGTCTACAAAATCAGAAAATTCGGTGTACTCACGCTTTTTTCCGTGATCAGCACCCTGGTCTCCCTGCTGCTGATGGGAGGCAACCCCATGAGTATTGCAGGGGTCATTATCGCAGGATTTGTGTGCGATCTGTTCATCGCGCCGTGGAACGGATTCAACAGCCCCATACGCTTGATGGTTGGCATCGGGCTTTTTGATTTCATCTCCCGGGCCGTCTCCCTTGGCTATTCCTATTTTCTGTACCAGGAACAGATGGGCATGTTTATGATGGGGGTGATCGTGGTGGCCCTGGGCTACCTTGGGTGTCTTATGGGACTGGGTACGGGTATTATTTTTGTCAAGGAGCTGCGTCATGCAGGCATCATCCGTGAGTAATGCTGCAATCTCTCAGCCCCCGATCGGTATCGATGTCCGGACCCGGATGCTGATCTGCCTGGTCTGTGCAACGGGCGTCATATTTATCCAGTCCACTGTGGCCCTTGGTGTGCTGGCCCTGGTCAGCCTCGTCTATGTCCTGGCCCATGGGCGGGTCAAGGTTCTGGTCATGGCATGGTGCGGCGTGGGTGTCATGTTCGCCGTGGCCATGGTCTGTATCCGCATCATGCTTATATTCTGGCCGGAAATCGGAAGGGCGGGGCCTGGTGCATTTTTCAATCCATTTCTGCGGGTCCTGGTTCTGGTAAACACAATTCTTGCCCTGGCAGTATCCAGCCGTGTCCAGGATATTATGAACAGCCTTAAAACCCTGGGCCTGCCCTTTGTCATCTATCTGCCGGCATCGGTGATGATCCGGTTTATTCCCGAATTTATAAACGATGTAAAGCTTATCCGGGAAAGTATGCGGATCAAGGGATTTAATCCGGGGATTCAATTTGTCACCCTGCACCCGTTCCTGGTTGTCCGGCTGCTTGTGGTGCCCTTGACCATCCGGGCCCTGCGCTCGGCCGATACCCTGGCCGTTGCCGCAGAGCTTAAGGGCATGGATGCAAACACATCCATGACCCAAACACCGACGCCCGGCCCCGGGGCCTGGGACATCATTGCAACGGCCTGTGTGCTGGTGCTCACATTCGGCAGCATTGCTGCGGAGAGACTGTTGTGATTGAATTTAACCATGTCACTTACACCTACCCCTTCCAGGAGCGCCCTGCGGTAGAGGATATCTCATTTTCCGTTTCCAGGGCCCAAACCGTTGTCTGTACCGGGGCCAGCGGATCAGGCAAATCCACACTGATACGGATGATCAACGGACTGATTCCCCATTTTCACAAAGGCACCCTGTCCGGCCGGGTACGGGTGGCGGGACAAAAGACAACACACACTTCGGTTAAACGGTTGTCATCCCATGTGGGCACCATGTTCCAGAACCCCGAAAGCCAGTTCTTTGCCATCAGGGTCCGGGATGAACTCAAATTCGCCCTGGAATGCCGGGGCCGATCAGTTGAAGAGATCGAAACGATCACCCACCGGGAAGCAGACAGGTTTGGCATCACCCACCTAATGGACAACATGATTTTTGATCTCTCCCAGGGGGAAAAACAAAAAATTGCCCTGGCCGGCATCATGTGCGTTGCCCCGGATATCATTATCCTGGATGAACCGTCTGCCAATCTTGATCCCAAGGCCACCCGGGAGCTGGCAGACCATCTCATGGACCTGAAACGCCGGGGCGTCACCCTATTCATTGTGGATCACAGGCTTTACTGGCTCAAAGATCTTGCGGACAAGGTCTTTGTTCTGGATCATGGCCGCCTGGCCTGCCAGGGGAGATTTGATCTGTTGCAGGACAGTCACCTGCGCCGAAAACTGGGCCTGCGACACCCGGATGTGGTTGCCCCCAATCTTCCTGCAGTTGGGCTGCAACCCTCCGATCACGGGATCAATACATCCGATGGTGTAGAAGTGGAGAACCTGACTTTTGGCTATAAAAAAAAGCCCCTGCTTTTCCAGGATGTTTCATTTGGGCTGCCCATGGGGCAGGTCATTGCCGTAACAGGCGCCAACGGTTCGGGGAAAACTACCCTGGCCAGACTTTTAACCGGCCTTTTACCGTTTAAAACCGGAACCGTCCGACTCAACGGTACACCGCTTCGTCCTAAAGATCTGCTGACCCGGGGCAGCATTGTATTACAGAACACCGACCACCAGCTTCACATGAACACCGTGGACCAGGAACTTGCCGTTGCCGCCCGGAAAAACCCCAACCGGAACGATGCGGTGGCCGATGCCGCAAGGCGTTTCGGCCTGGAATCCGTTGGTCTTCGCCATCCCCAGTCCCTGTCCGGCGGCCAGAAACAGCGGCTGGTCATCGCCGCCGCCCTGGTGAAATCCCCGGATATCCTGATCCTGGATGAACCCACCAGCGGCCTGGACGGCACCAACATGAACATGATTGCACAGGTGATGACCGACATGGCCCAAAAAGGGACCCTGGTTCTGGTGATCACCCATGACCTTGAACTCATGGACCTGGCCTGCGACTGTGCCCTGTCCATGCCATTGTCGAACGAGGAGATAAAATTATGAAGTCCCTGGTTGTATATTCCAGCAGAACCGGCAACACCCAAAAGGTGGCCCGGGCCATATACGAGGCCCTGCCTGAACCCAAAGAGATCTTTTCCGCCAAAGAGGCGCCGGACCCGTCGGCCTATGATTTTCTGGCCCTGGGGTTCTGGGTGGACAAGGGAACGGTCAATGCCGGTGCCGCCAGATACATGGAAACCGTAAAAGGTAAACAGATCGGATTGTTCGGCACCCTGGGGGCCTATCCCGACTCCGAGCATGCCAAACAATGCCTGGAAAAAGCAAAGATCCTTGTCCAGGGCAATGACATCCTGGGGGAATTTCTATGCCAGGGCAAAGTGGACCCGGACCTGGTTAAAATGATGGAAACAAAGATGAAGGAGGATCCCCACCACAGCATGACCCCGGAACGCAGGGCCAGACTTGAAGAGGCCGCCAAACACCCGGATGAAAAAGACCTGGCGGATGCCCGGGCACTGTTTGCAGGACTTGCACAAATCGCTGCAGAAAAGGAGTCTGCCTGACCTATCCCCCAAAAGAGAAAATGAGTGGAAAGGCAGGCCGATACCCTGGCCGGAAGACCTGCCGTTCCGTGGTTTAATCCTGTTGGAAAACAGACAACCGATTTCTGGGTACCAAATCCGTGGCAGGGCGTCAAGCGCCTGTTAAAAGATAGTTGCGTGCGCAGAAAAAGAAAGGAAAAAGAATGAAGAACTGGAAAAGATTTTTTATGGTGGCTGCGGTGGCCGCCATGGCAGGAACAGGTCCGGTAAATTATGCGCACGCGGCAGACATGTCCGGTGAAACAGTCCAGACCAAAGAAGAAACTCAAGCCCGGGAAACCCCAATAATGGTCACGGCCAAATCCAACCAGGCCGATCATGACATACCGATCTCCACAACCATCATCACCGCAGAAGAGATCGCCGCAGCCAATGCCTCCTCTATAGAAGAGGTGCTCATTCAACAAGCCGGAATCAATCTGGGCGTCAACAGCGCATCCGTATATGGTCGAAAGAACATCAGCATCCGCGGCTCAGCCACCGGCCATGTTTTAATCCTGGTGGACGGCAAAAAAGTCTCCGGTTCCGATGCCCAGATCGGGCATTCGGATTTCGAATACAACTGGGTGCCCATGAGCGCCATTGAACGTATTGAGGTGATTAAAGGCCCTGCAAGTTCAATATACGGCTCCCAGGGCATCGGCGGTGTTATCAACATTATCACCAAGAAAATTCATGAAAAATTTTCCGGGAACGTTGATGTCAGCTACGGCGACAGCAGTGACGACGGCGGCGATGAATTTAAGCTTGGCCTGAATGCGGGCGGGCAAATTGCAGACCGTTTTTCATTGTTTATGAGTGCGGAACGTATCGACCGTAATCCCTCAAGGGACGAAGACGACAACACCGAAACCAAGATCGAGGGCAAGGAGATCAACAATGGTTTGGCAAGAATCCGGTTTGACATTGACGACACCCAGTACATTGAAGCGTCCTATGGCCAGGGCAACGAAGACCGGACCGAAGTGGATGATATCCTATACTTTGACATCGACCGGAGAAATTACTCGGTGGGCTATAACAAGCAATTTGATTCGGTAACCCTTGATGTTGACGTCTATGTGACCGATTCCGATACCCATTATAACACCACCAGTTCTACGGGCGGATACGCCCACGGCATGACCGATTCGGCGGTCCGGGGGGAAGTGGATATTGCCGCCTTTAAAAACCACTATATTGTCACAGGCGCTGAGTTCAAAAACCAGGATTATGAAAAAGAATACGACAAGGCGGCAAGCTCGGATAAAAATTTTGCCAATGATATGGACAACACCTCGGTCTTTATCCAGGACGAGATCAATATCACAGAGGCGTTGATCCTCACCTTGGGCACCCGGTACGATTACCACGAAAAATTCAACGGGGAGTGGTCGCCCAAAATCGGGGCGCTTTACAAACTTGGGGAACACCATCGTATCAGGGCCAACTACGGCGAAGGATTTATGGCGCCCACAGTGACCCAGAACTCATCCTCCTATGAAGCCACGGCCATGAGAATTACCATACACGGGAACGATGATCTTCAACCCGAATCGTCAAAATCCTATGAACTCGGCTATGAATTTTTCACGGACACTACGGCATTCAAAGTATCCGTTTACAAAACCGATGTGGAGAACCTGATTGACACACAATACCTGCCCGGATCTTCCGATGAAAAAATGTATGTCAATGTGGACAGTGCAACCCTTCAGGGCTTTGAATGCGAACTGTCCCAGGACATCACACAAAATTACAATATCCGCATCGGATACCAGTATCTGGACACCGAAGATGAATCAACGGGGAAAGAACTGGAGAACCGGCCCAGGCACACGGTTAATGTCCGGCTCAACGCCACCCTGCCCTGGGATATCCACGCCACGCTAAGTGCCGACTATACGGGTAAACAGATCGATGACGATGAAAAGTGCGATGATTTTATCGTATTCAACGCCCAGGTGTCCAAGACATTCTATGAACGAATCACTCTGCGTTTAGGCATTGATAATATCGGTGACGAAGATCTGAACGACAAGCCCTATGACATTGAGGGCAGAATGTTTTATGCCGGCGTGAATTTTAAATTCTAAAATTTTTCAACGACAGCTCAGAGGCATAAAATCAAAAGCCCGGTAGAAAAAACCTTTTCAACCGGGCTTTTGTCGGGTTAATAGAAGAATACTAATGCACACCGTAACGCTCAAAAATCCCCTTTAAAGTTCCGTCTGCCTTGATCGCTTCAAGACCTGTATTAAACGCATTGATGATCTCCTCGTGCCTGGGATTTTCCAATCCGCAGGTAACGTGCAGATCATTACTGGAATAAGGCTTCTGTGTAAATTCGATTTGTGTCAACAGATCAGGCGCTTTTTTGCTCAAGATACTTTTGGCGACAATTTCATCCTCCAGAGTCAAGTCTACACGTCCGCTGACCAGTTTTTTTATATTTGTAACAAAATCGCTGACCCCATCACGGGTGAAATTCTTGGCATTCATGAATTCGTCCCCGTAACCGTATTTGAGAATAATCCCGATTTTCTTGCCTGTGAGGCTCTCCATACCTTCGTATTCAAAGGAATCATCGGCTTTTTTAATAAATTTGACCTGATTGGAAGCATAGGGCTGGCTGAACATGAGAAAAGAGCTGCGCTCACCCGTATACCATGTATCGGGTAAAACATCGATCTTCCCTTTTTTAACCTCATTCACAGCCTTGGCCCAGGGTATGAACTTGTGATCAAAGGTATAGCCCTGGGTGGCAAAGGCCGCTTTTACGATTTCAATGGCAATGCCCTGGCCGGCGGCGTCGGGATCCAGAAAAGGGGGCCAGGGATCTGCCGCTGACGTAATGTGTTTATCTGCCCCGTAACAAACACCGGCACCTAAAAAAAGTACAGCAATGACGGACATAATAAATCTTTTCATATGTTTTCTCCTTTTGGGATTGCAAGGCGTCCATGCCGTAATATGGGAATAGAGATCGCCTTTTTTTGAATTCATTTGATGAATATAAAAGAATTGAAAAAAAGATAGCATACCTCTCTGAAATAACACAAGAAAAAACCGTATCAAGCAAACACGATGAAAACGAAAACCTTAGGCGTTCTATCGCATTGAGCCTTAAGTTAAATCCATTGACACGAAAATGCCAAATACGATATCTTGGAAGACATCATATAATTTTCATTATCTTGCAGCCGCTGTTTAAATTTTTTGAATTGACGAAATACAACCTCCACCCCGGGGGGTGTAAAAAACGATATGCGGGACCGTAGATATAAAGGAAATGTCATGAAACAACAGAACCATGGACGGCGCATCAGTATTTTATCCAAAACATCTTTTGCCTGCGGCATAATCATCCTGATTCTTCTGACAGCCAACAGTTACCTGGCGATACGCCTCGAATCCGGCCTGGCCGACAGCATGATCAAGGTATTTTCCAGCAATCAGGAAACGGCTTTAACAAAAGACACGGCACAGATGAAAACAGCCCTTGAAAACGATATGAAGATCAATCTTGAAATTTGCACGAGTGTAACTCTTGAATTTTTATATAACTTTAACCAGGAGCAGCTATTCAAGCTTCTCTCCAGCTATTTGAAACTGGACAGCATTGTCGCCATCAAGGTTCTGGATGCCGATGGACAGCCCTTTGGCGCAGCCTGGAAAGCACCGGATATCAAAACGGCCGAAGCCCTTCCGGTGGATGCCGGGGTGGACGAAACCCTCTCCGTTGTCCAGGATGCAGTAAAGGACGGCGAAACGCTGGGCAGCGTACGGCTCTATTACACAAACGCCCAGATGCAAAATAAGATCAAGGATCATGAGGCGGATACCCAAAACAGCATTCAGGCCTTCAACGCCTTGGCCCAGAAAAATATCGGAACATCCATCAAAAGCCAGATCGCCATTGCCGCTGTGATCATTATAGCACTGATCCTCACCCTGGTGGTCAGCCTGACAATTTTTGTAACCCGGCCCATCAACAGCACCATTGCCATGATACGGGACATTGCCCAGGGAGAGGGGGACCTGACCCGGCGATTGCAAACCACCACCCGGGATGAAATCGGAGAACTGGCGGCCTGGTTCAACAAGTTTGTGGAAAACCTCCAGCAATTGATCCGGGAGGTATCGGGAAACGCCACCACGATTGATCAGAGCTCGACCGCCTTTTTGACCTTGTCGGATAACATGAACTACCAGGTGGCAGGTCTGTCCGAGCGATCAGTCACCCTGGGCCACGCCGCGGAGCATATAAACAATGACATTATCTCTGTTACAGCGGCCATGGAGGAAGCATCCACCAATATCAACATGATGGCAACAGCTTCTGAGGAGATGTCATCCACCATCGCCGAAATTGCCCAAAACACGGAAAAGGCCAGGCAAATAACGGACAATGCCGTTTCCCAAACCCGACAGAGCTCAAGCGAAGTAAATGAACTTGGAACGGCTGCGGATACCATCGGGAAAGTGGCTGAAACCATTACCGAAATTTCCAACCAGGTCAATCTGTTGGCCCTGAACGCCACCATTGAAGCCGCCAGAGCCGGAGAAGCCGGCAAGGGATTCGCCGTTGTCGCAAATGAAATCAAGGTATTGGCAGGCCAGACAACCGAAGCCTCCGATGCAATAAGAGAACAGATTCAGAGCATTCAGGCGTCCAGCACAAAAACAGTTGAAGCCATTTCGAACACGTCCGAAATTGTTGGAGAAATCAATACCATTGTGGCCACCATTGCAACGGCAGTTGATCAACAGTCAGCAACCACCCGTGAAATTTCAGGGAATATTTCCCAGACCGCCTCCGGAATTACGGCGGTTACCGAGACGGTATCCCAAGGAGCGTCTGCGGTCCAGGACATGGTTAAAGACATAACGGATGTCAAGGAAGGCGCGGCCGGAATTTCCACCGCCGGCCATGAGGTCAAAACCAATGCAGAAAACCTTTCAGATCTTGGAAACCGCCTGGCTGGACTGATGGCAAAGTTTAAGGTATAGTCCTCATATGTTTAAAATTTAAACCGCCCCACCATGCTGTTCAAATCCGAGGCAATCTGGGCCAGGCCGTCAGCCCGTTGTTTTACCTGGCGACTCTGGCTTTGGATCTGCAAGGACGAGTTATTGACCTCCTGGATCTGCCCGGTTATGCTCTCTACGCCTTCAGAACTCTGGGCTACATTATTATTTACATCTTCAATACCGATGGATACCCGACTGATATTGTCTGAAATTTCATGGGTAACCGAAGACTGCTCTTCCACGGCAGCGGCAATGGTGGTCACGATCTGGTCCACTTGACTGATCACATCCCTGATCTGATCAATGCTTTCAAGGGTGCCTTTCGATGTGTCCTGAATGTGTCCGATTTTTTCCTTGATATCCATGGAAGCGTCTGCGGTTTGCCCGGCAAGGGTTTTAATCTCATTGGCAACAACTGCAAATCCCTTGCCGGCATCGCCTGCCCTGGCCGCCTCGATGGTGGCGTTCAGCGACAGCAGGTTCACCTGTTCAGAAATATCTGTGATGGTTTCAACCACCTTGCCAATGGCCTGGGCCGCCTCTCCCAGTTGCCCCACCCGCTCGGTGGACTCTTCCACCCTGGAGACCGCATTGGCCGAGATGTTACGTCCCTGTTCAGCATTTTTGGCAATTTCGCCCACCGTGGCTGTCATCTCTTCTGCCGCACTGGCAATGGTGGCGGTGTTGCTGCTGGATTCCTGGGTGGAATTTGAAATCCGTTCCATATTTTGACTCATGGCAGCCGCTGCATTCGTAACGGATTCCGAAGTCTGTGTAGCCATTTCAGCGGCTTTTGACAAGGTATGGGAGATGCCGATCAGATCCTGGGATGATTCGGTAAGCTTGGCCACGCTTTTGAAGATATCCGAAATCATAGCCTGCTGCTTGTCCATAAAATGGTTGAATGCGGCACAAAGCGCACCAATTTCGTTTTTCCCCATTTTTCTTAATCTTTTAGTCAGGTCCCCCTCCCCTTCGGAAATGTCAGCAAGCCCTGTCACGACCTCTTTTAAAGGAATGGTCACGCTTCGTCCGATGACCAGCATCAAAACGATGCCGAATAAAAGCCCCATGCCCATGGCCCCCAAAACAATCTTAACAGCGAAATTATAAGTATTGGTGGCCTGGTCACGTTCAGTTTTAGCCTGGGTCAGACTCATTCCCGTCAGCCGATCAAGAAAATCTCTCATGGCTTCGAATTTTTCATTAGCCTCGCCAAGGGAAAGATCAAGGGCGATACGCCTGCCCTGCCGGGTATCTGCGATTCTGCCATCCACAATTTTCCTGGACAATGCAGCCCACTCGTCCCTTGTCTTTTCATAATCTGTGAACAGCGCTCTTTCTTCCGATGTGTCTGCCAGGGCTTTATATTTCTCCCAACGTTCGGTCGCCTGTTCCAGATTTTTTTCGTAGTCATTAACCAAATTCTTAAATATATCAGACTTTGAATTGGCAAAAATCATGGACCGTTCAGCGACCAGCAGCTGCTGCAAATCCCTGTCCGCTTCGATGAGATAATCAATGCTTGGCAGGCGTTTTGAAAAGATATCCTCAAGGCGCAGTTCAATCTGGTTGACACTGTACAGACCACAAAATCCAATGGCGGCCATGAACACAATCATGGCAGCAAACCCAACGAGCAGCCTGGTGCCGATTTTCATATTATTAAACACAGTCATTGTGTCGTCCCCATTTTTTTATAAATAAACCAAAACCCCTGGGTATTGATCGATCAGGTCGGCCATAACGGTTATTGAATCTGATCCACATCAATGCCAAAGGTGATGGCTCCGATAACGGTATCGCCGTCAAGAACCGGTACCGATACCTGGACCAGGTAGGTCTGGGCACTGTCGTCAAACTCCACTTCGTCAACAAACACCGCGCCTTTACCATTGTTGAAGGATTTTTGAAATTTGGCCTCATCCCCCTGCCAGAAGTCTGACGTTTTATCGGTCATGGCCACGTTGGCACCCTGATTGTCCATCACAAAAATTTCAGCATAAAACCCCTCGGAATCCTGAATGGCCCTCAAATGTTGACCGCATTCGGACTCCATGATGGCCTTCATATAATCGGCTATCCCTGCGGTATTTTTCCATTCGGCATCTTTGGCCTTAATCTGATCAAGGCTCTTTGCCTTGGCATTTTCTTCTTTAACGGCCTTGACAATCACAGGATCTTTCCCAAACTCGACCAGTATTGAATTGGCAAGGTCAAAGACTTTCTTGGAGGCCTGTTCAGCATTTGACGGAACCTGGGTTAGAATTAAGGCAAAACCGATGACCAATGAAATGAGTACTTGTTTCATGATGCGCTCCTTGAATCAAATAAATTAAATTTGTCCCACTTCAGAAATGGCGAATAATTGCGTTGATGAAATTCGCCGATTTCAGCGGGTTAGAATTTTAAATCGGATCGTAATATCATCGGCCTACTTGCCTGGCCGAGGTCTAAGGGTTAGTTGAAACTGTTGATTCAGGATAACGTCAACATATTTAAAAATCAATAAAAACCATCTGCTTCACACGGGAATCGGCGTAAACCCAGATGCGACGACGATTCCCGGAACCCAAAAAAATTGCATTATTTTGTCGATGACGTTAGGATGGCCGCCAACATGGAGACATGCGACCCTGTTTTTTAAATTCAATGCATTGATAATATAAGAAAAAGGAGCACGCAAAACATGACCGTCTTTCAACCCGCGTATATTAAAACCAAAGAGAAAGGACAGCTCCGGGAAAAAATAAGTCAGGCGCGGCAGCTGTTAAAATCCTGTGAAATTTGCCCCAGGGCCTGTAAGGTAGACCGCTTTTCCGGAGAACTGGGGGAATGTGCCACCGGCGACGAAGCGATGGTGGCCAGTTTCAACCCCCATTTTGGAGAAGAACCGCCATTGGTCGGGGCGTTTGGTTCCGGCACCATTTTTTTCTCCCACTGCAACCTGAAGTGTAATTTCTGCCAGAACTACGATATCAGCCACAACGGAGACGGAGATGAGTGCGGTCTCGGACAGTTGGCCGGCATGATGCTGATCCTGCAAAATAACGGCTGCCATAACATTAATCTGGTGACGCCCACCCATGTGGTGCCCCAGATTTTGTCTGCCCTGGATATGGCCATTGACGGTGGATTACGAATTCCCCTGGTATACAACTCCAGCGGATACGACAAGGTGGAGACCTTGAAGCTGCTGGAAGGGATCGTCGATATTTATATGCCGGATTTTAAATTCTGGGATCCGGCGGTTGCCCAACAGACCTGCAATGCCCCGGATTACCCTGAGGTGGCCCAAAAAGCGGTTAGCGAAATGTATCGACAGGTGGGGGATCTCCAGGTTGACGAAAATGGTATTGCCACCCGGGGACTGGTGCTCCGGCACCTGGTTATGCCTGGCGGGATGGCCGGGACCCAAGCGGTAATGTCATTTATTGCCGACCATATTTCAAAAAACACCTATGTGAACCTCATGGATCAATATCGGCCCTGTGGAAAGGCTCACGAGGTAAAGGGATTGGAAACGCCTGTCTCTGAAACCGAATTCAACCAGGCGGTCCAGGAGGCAAAGGAGGCCGGGATCAGCCGGTTTGCTGCGCTGTAGGTATTGGTAAACGCTATTTAACACAATTATTAGGGGATGCGAATTTCTCCAAACAAACGCTCGGGAGTCATGGGGGCACAATAAAAGGGCTTCTGGCTCCCGGCGGCCATCCGTATGGCAAAAAAAGCCCCGATGCCGTACATGAAAGGCGGCTCGCCCACGGCTTTGGAGCCTTTAACGGCTTTATCGTTATGGTCATCTTCCAAAAATGTTACCTGCATGTCCACGGGCACCGAAGAGATATCCGGCATTTTATAGGTTCCCGCCGTGGCCGTAAGGGGTTTGCCCGTCTCTGCATAACGCATCTCTTCCATGGTCATCCAGCCGATGCCCTGGCCCATGCCGCCCTCAACCTGACCCAAATCAATGAGGGGATTAATGGATCGTCCGAGATCGTGCATCACATAAACCGTTTCTATGTTGTAGGTGCCCAGTAAGCGGTCCACTTCAGCCTCAAAATAGGCTGTTCCGTAGGTATGATAGGCAAAAGGACGTCCCTTTTCCACAGTGAGATCAAAGTAGAGATCCGGCGTCGTATAGTGGGCTTCGGCGCTCAGTTGCACCCGTGACCGATAGGCCTGGATTACCAGATCCTGCCAGGCGATTTCACATCGTTTGCCTTTTTTATGTAACCCACCTTTTTCCAGTGAAAAATCCCCGGCGGCACATTGATATTCATGGGCCTTGAATTTAAAGAGACGCGCTTTTATCATCTCACAGGCCATCAGGGCGGCTGCGCCGTTTAAGTCGGTGCCGCTGCTGGCGGCGGTGGGGCTGGTGTTGGAAACCCGGGTGGTATTGGTGGATTCGAGCTTAACCATGACGGAATCAATCCCCAGGCTGTCGGCCACTATTTCGCGGATTTTATGGTTCACCCCCTGCCCCATCTCCACAGCACCCGTGCTGACGCCTACGCTACCGTCCGTATAAATGTGGACATGGGCCCGGGCCTGGTTTAAAAACTGGGTGGTAAAACTGATGCCGAAACATACGGGCATGAGGGCATACCCTCTGCCGTAGCGGGAAACGTTACCGGAGGATTTCTCCGCGCTTCGTGCATCGTCAATGGCACGCATCCGATTCGGCAGATCATAATGGGCATATGCCTTGTCCCAACAGCACCGGGCCCGGGCATTTTCCGCCGCCATCCCATAGGCAAAGCAGTCTCCGGTTTTAAGCAGATTTTTTTGCTGCAGGGTTTCAACGCTGATTCCGCTGATCCGTGAGGCCTCACGGATGGCGGCTTCAAAGACGAACATGGCCTGGGGGCCGCCGAAGCCCCTGAAAGCGGTATTCGGCGGTATGTTCGTCCGGCAGGCCGCTGCCGTGGCATGTACGTTGGGGACGTAATAAGATCCGGTGGCGTGGAAGAGGGTTCGTTCCAAAACGGAGGTGGACAAATCAGCGGCGGCCCCGGCATTCTGATAATAGAAGACCTTGAAGGCCAAAAATTTTCCGTCCTCATCCATGGCCAGGGTAAAATCCGAGGTGTACGGATGCCGCTTGCCCGTGGCCCGCATATCCTCGGAACGCCTTAACACCATACGGCATGGGACGCCTGATTTCTGCGCCCCCAGGGCGACAAAACAGGCCCAGGTATTGGCCTGGCTCTCCTTACCCCCAAAGGCGCCGCCCAGCCGCCGGACATCCACTTCAACCCGGTTCATGGTCAATCCGCACACCCGGGCAACACATCGCTGCACCGACGTGGGTGCCTGGGTGGCCGACGCAAGATGAAGATGGCCCTGCTCCAGGGGTGTGGCAATGGCGGCCTGGCCCTCCAGATAAAAGTGCTCCTGGGCGCCTGAGTCGGCCCGACCTTTGGCCACATGGGCGGCAGAAGAAATAGCCTCGTCCGCATTCCCCAGGGTAAAGGTTCGCACCGGGGCAATCAATTCATTGCGGTCGTAAGCCTCCCGGGGCTCCAGCACAGGAATTTCTTCGGCGATCTCAATTTTAATAAGCCCCACCGCCTTTCGGGCGGCCTCTTCGGTCAAGGCATACACCGCGACCACAGGCATTCCCACAAAGACGACCTCATCCTCGGCCAAAAGTTTTTCGTCCTGGATGATGCCGCCGATCTGATTTTCTCCGGGAATGTCTTTTGCGGTAAGAATGAACGCCACGCCCGGCGTTTTTAAGGCAGCGGACATATCCAAATGCCGAATTTTTCCCCGGGCAAGGGGAGAAAAAAAGACAGCACAATGCAATCCTCGGACAGGAAACTCCCTGTCATCCACATAGCGGGTAAGCCCCATGATATGGCCGCGAGTATCGGGATTGCTCATAGAACTCCCGCCTTTACAAAATCATCGTAGGAACAGACATCCGGGAAACAATGCAGATAATGATCCACCATAAGCGCCCGGGCCAACCGCCTTTTATATTCGGCACTTCCCCGGACATCGTCTATGGGAGCAATCTCTTTTTGAACCACTTCAAGAGAACCCCAAAAAGTTTCCATGGTCAGAGGTTTTCCCCTGAGCCAAGCGATGGTCCGGCGGGCCGTAAAGGGGACGGGCGCCACACCGCCCAGAGCCAAGCCGACAGAGGTAAACCGTCCGTTATCCACCGAAAATACCGCCGCAGCGTTGCAGCTGGCGATATCCAAACGTTTGCGCTTACTCACCTTGGCGTAATGCCATAATTGGACCTCGTTTTGTGCTGTCACCCAAAAGGATTCCACAAGCTCATCGTCCTTTAGATCCAGCTCTTTATACCCCAGAAAAAACCGCCTCAAGGGGAACCTGCGCCGGGTGCCTTTTGACGAAACCAGTTGGATTTGGGCATTCAGGGCAAGCAGCAGAACGGCACAATCCGCAATGGGTGAGGCGTTGACGATATTTCCCCCCAGGGTGGCCCGATGCCGTAAAATCGGGGAGGCTACGACCAGCAGCTTGTCATGCCATCCGGGAAATTGATCGTTTAAATGGGGATCATGCTGCAACTGTGCCATGGTGGCCGTTGCAGGGATTTTTATCATCCCATCCGTTACCCGAATCGGCTCGGATTCGGGGACCAGGAACCGGGGCTCCGAGTTATTCAGTACGTCTCCTTGCTGCACATACAGGTCGGTGCCGCCTACAATTAAAGGGCGAGTTCTGTCGAATCGTCCAAGATAGACCTCTTGTGAATCGGTTGGGAACTTTTTTTGCAGTGTCGTTAATCTTCGCGGAATATCCGAAAAATATCCGGGAATCAAGTCCAGCGCAATCAACTCCTGAATTGAAGGCACTTTTCCCAACAAGGGATCAATGGTCTCTGCCACAGCCCGACGAATGGAATGGTAGCCGGTACACCGGCACAGATTACCATCCAGGGCATCCACAGCACCCTGAAGGGTAACAATCCAGCCAGCCAGAAGATAACCGGTGAAAGCCATGATGAATCCAGGGGTGCAGAATCCGCATTGGGTTGCCCCCTGATTGACAAAGGCTCGCTGAAGCCGGTTGGGCCGTTCTTTCTGAAGGCCTTCTATGGTCACAAGATGGGTAAGATTGAGCTGGCCCACCGGCATGAGACAGGACGGCATGGCCCTGTAGGCAACCTGGGGAATCCGGCCGAGTATCACCGTACAGGCGCCACACTCCCCTTCCCGGCACCCCTCTTTTGTGCCGTACAGTCCCAGATCTTTTCTCAAAAGGTCCAGAACCGTTCGGCCCGGAGACAAGGAAAGTTCCATCTCTCTATCATTTAAAATAAACCGGCAGATTTTTTTCATAATTCCCGGCCTGCTAAAATCCTCACTTTAATATGCCTGTCGTCCCCGGCGTAAAGAAACCGTTCCAATTGAGAAAGGGGAGAGAGCGCCACGGCTTCGGGCAGCCCCATATCAATGGAAAGGGCATCAAAACTCATGCCTGGCTCAAATGCCCCGCAAGTCCCCCAACCTTGGCGGTAAAAAAATTTACCATTGCCCATGGTCGCCAGATAAAAGGCTTCGGAAAGGGTGACCGCTCGGTGATTTTCCTGGGGCCGCAGAATCCGGAGCAGTTTGGCACTTTGAACCGCTTGAACAACCGCCCGATACATGGCAAGGGTATGACCTGCGCCCACATCGGAGCCCAGCCCCAGGTTAACGTCCCGGTCCAGATAACGGCCAAGGGGCATGATACCGCTGCTCAAATTCATGTTGGCGCTGGGGCAGTGAACCAGTGTGGACGATCGTTCCACAATCAGATCTATTTCTTCTTCACTTAAAAAAATGGCGTGGGCCATTAAACTATCCGGCCCCAGCAGTCCGCACGCATCATAAACATGGGTATAGCTTCGGCTGTCGGGAAACAGCTGAGAAACCCATTGGGCTTCGGACAGGGTTTCGGACAGGTGGGACTGCACCGGCAGATTCAACCGCCGGGAGAGACGCCCCAGCTCTTTCATGAGTTTTTCCGTGCAGCTTGGGGCAAACCGGGGGGTCACGATGGGCCGGACCTTCTCCCCGCCCGCCAGTTTCCGGCAGAACGTGTCACTGTCGTCTGAGGATTCCCTAAGATAATCGGGCGCATTTTGATCCATGTTGACCTTGCCCACAAAGGCCATCAGTCCAGCCTGTTCCAGACTTTGGGCCAAAATCAGGGTCGATGCCGAATGAACCGTACCGTAAACCACGGACCGAAGCGTGCCCTGACGAAGCAGTTCGGCGGCAAACAGCGGATATATCTTTCGGGCATAATTTTCATCGGCAAACCGGGACTCTCCGGGAAAGGTGTAATTTTCCAACCACTCGAGCAATCCCAGGTCCAGTCCCGTCCCCATCTGCATATGCTGGGGTGCATGGACATGCAGATCAATAAAAGGAGGGATAACCACGCCTGGTCCCAGGTCCGCTACGCCAAGGGAGGAAAGCTGTTCCGGAACGTACTTTTCCAGCGAGATGAGCTTTCCCGCCTCAACGATGGCGAACGAATCCTTTCTTACCCTGAAGCGGCCCGGCGTGGGTGTATCAATAAAATGGCCTTTGTATAATTTCATCAAATGCATCTCACCGAAGCAATTGCTCACTTGTGTTCTCAAACAGCGGTTCCGGATCAACCAACTGGCCCTGCACAGCTATGGACAGATGCAGATGGGGCCCCGTAGCCCGGCCCGTACAGCCGGATCGGCCGATACTCTGCCCCTGTGTTACAATATCCCCCTGGGACACGTCGAACTGACTTAAATGAAAGTACATGGAAATAACGCCGTTGCCATGGTCGATATAGATGGAATTGCCCGCATAATAGTGGGATTCAGCCAAAATAACCCTGCCGTCTGCCACCGCTTCCACAGCAGTTCCTGTGGGTGCCCTAAAATCCACGCCCCGGTGGGGATCTTTGGGTTTGCCGTTCAGAATGCGTTGCAGACCGTAAACACTGGTGAATGTTCCCGCCACGGGCCTGTGAAAGGGCAGTCCCCACAGCCGCTGGTCTGACCAGGTCTGTTTGGCCGCCTGGGTACGGGCTCTTTCCGCCTTTATTCGTTCAAGCACCTCAGTGGGCGGCGTCACCATTTTTTCCGGCAGGGTCAGCTCCTGACGGGGATATGTCCGGTCAATAATACGGATGGACCGATGCCGGACGGTCTCCTTTCCTCCGATCCACGCCCGGACCAAAAGTTCCTGGGGACCGGGCTTGATGGTCAGCACATCGGTCCCCAGCATGACAATGGCCACATAATGTCCATTCCACTGGGAGACCGAAGGGACACAGTCCTGATCCATCCAACGCACACGAATCCGGTCAAAGGCCTGGGCTGATGTCAACCGGACAAGAAAGGGCCGGCCCGCATCCACCTGTTTGGGATGGGCAAGGAGAATACCCCCGTTATCGTCAGGGATGATTTCCGCTAAACTGACGGAAGTAATGAAAAGGCATGTGAATAAAACGGCAATGCAGGGTTTGATACGCAATGGGAGGCTTCCTATGTCAACAGGTTCGAAAATGTAACGCCGGTTCATTTCAGCAGGTCTTTTGCAGCGGTGCTGGTTGATCTTCGGCAGATGTGGTCTATCGGTCAGAAGACGGACGCAGGTCGTTTTTCAAAATCGATTCTAAATACTTTTTATTTTTAGGAGATTGTTTTATGTGATAAATCATCTGCCCCGGGCATCTTCTGTTTTTGCTGTTACCGATCTGCTCCAACTGAACCTTTGCATTTAACCCATGCAGATACATCAACTTTTTTGCCTGCCTGGCAATCGTAATGTCTCTGTCGTCAATAGATAACATGTCCTGGGTAGGAATTTTATTAAATGAAAAGGCTAAAATTCGCTCAACCCACCTCTCATCGGATTCCTGGAATAATTCATCCATTTTTTCATGCAACTGTTTTGTTAAATCTTCAAGGATAAGATTAATTTCGCTTTCCGCTGCCATAAAAGCGGATAAAAAATCATTTCTATCCATATGCCACCTCCTGTTGAAAATTAAGCAATGTTTCGTTTAAGGCGGTTCAAAAACAGGTGAGAATTACAAAATGTAATTTTCAAACGATGAGGTTCTGATTAAAATCAATTATCACGCAGGGTCACTTGCAGTAGTGTCTATTATTTTAAAAAACGCGGCAGGGATTGTCAATGTTGTTTCCGGGCTTGATCAAACCTATGATCTTGAAATTTTCATCTAACCACGGATCAGCAGCCCCTGCCCTCCCGGAATTGTTCACTCCCACCCTTCTTCTGCTGCTAATCTTTTCAACTCTTCTGTGGGTTCCTCGTCTTTTTCTTTACAAAGCTCAAACAGTTGCCGTTGTTGTTTTTTGAGGTCTGATACAGCCTCCGTCCGACCGAAGCACGCCAGCTTCATGGCGAATTTTTTAATATTATTTTGGTTTTTATCATCAAATAAATTCAGCAAGCGTTCTTCTCTGTTCAGTCCGATAATATTTCCGACGGACCATTCAGGATAGGTACTTTCTATAATTTTATGCCAATAAATGTATTTTTGGGTTTCAGTATCCATCTGTTCACATCTCCTTCCTTGATTTTTCACAGCAGAGTTATAGTCGTCTCAGTATTCATCGCATATTCAGGCGAGCGGCGGAGGTGGTGGCGGAAGTTCTCCTCTCTCATAGGCTTCCCGGGCCTTTCTTACCGGTATATGGGTTTCGCACGGTACACCCACCTGACAGAGGCCGCAGCCGTATCCTTCATAGTTATATGTTTCTTTGACATACGCCTCCTCCTGTTTTCCGGTATCTTTTCAGCTGTAGTATTTTTTCATCGCTGAAAAAAGCCAGTCTCCGGCACGGCCCAAGGGACGATCCTTGGACCAGGCCATAAGAATCGGGGCAGAAAGGATCGCCTCCCCCATGTCGACCTGAACCCGTTCCAGCCGTCCGGCACCCAGGTCATCCTTTATTAAATGTTCGGGAAGAATGCCCCACCCCATCCCCTGGAGCAGGAGATCCCGGATCAAATATTCGTTTTCCACCCACCACACCCTGCTGCTGAACACGGGGAGCTGTGTTTCCTGCTCCCCTCCCCTGGAAGTCACCTCGATCTGCAAAACCAGGTCAAGGGCAGAGATATCCAACCCGGACTTTCCCAGGCCATGTTTGGGGTGGGCCACCGGAATGAAATCCATCTTTCCTACAATTTGAAAATCCGACCGGGACTTCCACCGGTCCAACAGGATTTCTGTGGGCATCATCACGCCAAAATCAATCCGGGCCTGATCGATCATATCCCAGACATCATTGAGGGAGCCCGAAAGGATTTCCAGTTCGGTCTCAGGAAATTGCTCTTTAAAGCTTTTGAGCAACATGCCATCCTTAAAGGCGATGTTAGGGAGGGTTTCAGACACAGCGAAGCGAACCTGGCTTTCCATGGTTTCGGCCAACGCCGCCGCTTTGGTCTGCATGGACCGGCAACGGGATAATATCGTTTCAGCTTCTCGAAGGAACATCTCTCCGCTCAGGGTCAGCACGGGATATTTTCCTGCCCGGTCAAAGAGTTCCAGGCCCAAATCAATCTCCAAATTGGAAATCGCCGTACTTACGGCTGACTGGGCTTTGCCCAGCTTTCTGGCGGCAGCCGAAAAAGAGCCTGTTTCAGCACTTGCCCAAAATGCTTCCAATTGATCCAAGGTAAAATTCATAAACCGAACCTATCAATAATTCAGATAGATATCAACTTTATTCCATCTGTTATCAATGATAATTAATAATAGTTTTTAACTTTAGCAATTAAAAGATGTATTGGATATGAACACAAAACCTGAAATGAGATCCGGCTTAGACAGACTTCGCCATTCCATTATGTTTGAGGGCGTTTTTCTATGCCTCACCGTATTGGTCCTCAAGGATCGGCTCAATCAACCTGTCGCTCACATAGGCAGCTTCGGCATCATCATGTCGCTCATGGCCATGATTTGGAACTATTTTTACAATTGCACCTTTGATCATGCGTTGATCTTTCTCAAACACCCCCTTTATCCCAGGAGAGTTAAGCTGAGAGTTTTCCATTCCGTCTGCTTTGAGGTGGGATTCATGCTGGTGTCTGTCCCTTTTACCATGATCTGGATGCGCTTTTCTTTTATCCAGGCGCTAACCATGGATATTGTCTTTACCATGGCTGCCCTGACCTACACTTTGATTTTCAACTATGCTTACGATGTGATCTTTCCTGTTCCCACAACCCTTGCAGACTGAACACCTGGCAGGAAGCACAGTAATAGGCGACATCCCGGATAACATGTGTCACGGCGTTCAAACATAGCGTGTTGTTCTCATTTTTTTAATACGCCGTTTTGTTTCTGATGAAACAACTCTCCGAAAGCGGCGCCGCCTAAAATCAAGACGGCGCCAACCGTTTGTACGAAATTCAGGTGTTCACCAAGAAGTACGGCTGAAAAAAACAATGCTGAAAGGGGCTCAAAATATCCGCAGATTGCAACACTCTGGCCGGACAAATTGCCGATGGAAGAAAAATAGAAATAGCAACCGACGCCTGTGTTCACAATGCCCAAGATCAGTATCGGCAATAGATTCCCGTAAATATTGCTGATTGAAAATCCTTGTTTCAAACCAAGAAAAACGGCAACCGTCAAAAAGCTGATGATCAGTTGCCACATCGGATTTTCAAGACCTTTGATCCCCACGGCCTTTTTATTGAAAATCACCATGAAAGCATACATAACTGCCGACAATAGCCCGCAAAGCAATCCCCAAGAGATAGTATCTCTTGATAACGCATCCCCATTTACACAAAGCATCCCAATGATCACGGCAAGAAAGCCAAGCAGTTTGGCGCCTGTCATTTTTTCCCTGAAAACAATCGGTGAAAAGATCATCACGATGACAGGACCGCAATAATAGGCAAGTGTCGCAATGCTGACACCAATTTGAGCGTACGCTTCATACAGAAACATCCAGCTTGTCCCCATTGCCACGCCTGAGATGAATAAGAAAAGAGCGTGTGATTTATTCGCCCAAAACCGCATTCGATGTTTGGAAAAAACAAAAATCAGGATTAAAAACAGACTGCCGATCAGTGTTCTGGTAAATACGATCTCATAACTGCTTAATGAAATATGGCTTGCAACAATTCCGTTTAATCCGAACAAGATCAGTGCCGTTATATACTTTACACGTGCATTTTTCATTTTACCGCCGTCTCATTTCACGTAAAAAAACATTTCCATATACCGTTTTCATTACATCCTTGGATTTTTAACTCTAATCATATACCATCTCACCGTACATGATAAATCCAAATGTTTATTATGCAAATCATGACAAATTCAGATATTAAAAGAGATAGGTTATGAACATTCAAAAATATATGGCTTTTGTTAAAACAGTAGAATGCGGAAGTTTTACAAAGGCTGCTGTTTCACTGAACTATACCCAGTCCGGCATCAGCCGTATGATTAAAGATTTAGAGATGGACTGGGGGGTTGCACTGCTTGAAAGAAATCGTGCCGGCGTAAGTTTGACGTCGGATGGATTAAAGCTCTTACCTCAGTTAAAACGAATCTGCAATGAGCATGAACTTTTAAGAATGCAGGTAAAGGATTTACACGGCATGAAGGCGGGTTTGATTCGCATCGGAACATTTTCCAGTGTCGCAACCCATTGGCTGCCCAATATGATCAAACTGTTTCAAAAGGACTACCCCAAGATTCATTTTGAGCTGCTACTTGGCGATTATACAGAAATTGAAAACTGGATTTTAGAAGGACGGGTTGACTTCGGATTTTTGAGGCTGCCGGCAAAGGCAAATATAGAAACGATCTTTTTGGAAAACGATCGTTTGCTGGTCATCCTTCCACAAGATCATCCCTTTTCAAACTGCGAAACGTTTCCGATTCATGAATTAATGAACAGCCCGTTCATGTTGCTGGAAAAAGGGGCCAATTCAGATATGATTGAAATTTTTGAGCAACACCATATTTCCCCCCAAGTTCAATTCACCACATGGGACGATTATGCCATTATGTCCATGGTGGAAAATGGTCTGGGCATAAGCATTTTGCCTGAACTGATACTGCAGCGCATCCCCTATCAGGTTGTTGCAAAAGAACTTGAAGTACCCGCGTTCAGAAAAATCGGTATTGCCATGAGAGATCAAAAAACTGTCCCGCTTGCCGTAAAGCGATTTTTAGAATACATACCCCATCGAAAAAGGCGGTAAAAAAAGGTGCTTCATGCGGCAATCAATACTTGTGACGTTCTGTCGATTTGTCTTGATAAAATTTTCAAGATTGATATTTTTTATAAAAAAAGCGACTTATAAAGAGTTCACAAGGCATGGTGCACCCGGATTTGCTGTTTTGATTTCATGAACAAAATTGCTTTCATAGATACGGAAATGGATTTAACAGGCAGAAAACTGCTTGATGCCGGAGGTATCTGTGACAACGGGCAGACCATTCACTGCGGTTCAGCCCCGGCGCTTTTAGATTTTATCAGCCGGGCTGAATATACATGTGGCCATAATATTATTCACCACGACCTGCCCCTTTTTGAAAAAAATATAGGCCGGGATCTTTCCGCCCTAAAAGCGATTGACACCCTTTATCTGTCTGCGCTGCTGTTTCCCAAGAAGCCCTACCATGCGCTTTTAAAGGATGACAAACTTCAAACCCAAGAGCTGAACAATCCGTTAAATGATGCCATAAAAGCCAAAGATCTTTTTTATGATGAAGTGTCAGCATTTCTGGATACAGACGAACGCCTAAAAAAAATATACGTTTCACTGCTGAACACCCAAAGGGAATTTTCATATTTTTTCGAGTATGTCCAATTTTGCGAACCCGAAAAAACGGTTGATACTTTATCAGATCTTATCCGGGACTATTTTGAGGGCAGAATTTGCCAAAATACCGATTTAAAAACGCTGATCAAAGATAATCCGGTTGAACTTTCATACTGCCTGGCATTGATAAACACAAACAGCCGATATTCGATAACACCTCCATGGGTCACCAGGAACTATCCGGATGTTGAGAAGGTGTTATATCTATTAAGAAACAGCCCGTGCATTCCGGGGTGCAATTACTGTCTTCAGTCACTTGATGCAAAAAAAGGGCTAAAAACTTTTTTCGGCTTTGACTCGTACCGGACCTATGGCGGCAAAGCATTACAGGAAGAGGCCGTTGTGGCCGCCATAAACAATAAATCAATTTTAGCGGTTTTTCCCACAGGCGGCGGAAAATCAATCACCTTTCAGGTTCCGGCTCTGATGGCGGCACAATGCGTAAAAGGGCTGACCGTGGTCATATCCCCCTTACAGTCTTTAATGAAAGATCAGGTTGATAATCTTGAGGCATCAAACATCACAGACGCTGTCACAATCAACGGCCTGCTTGACCCGATAGAACGGGCCAAATCATTTGAACGGGTTAAAAACGCGGACGCATCCATACTGTATATTTCACCGGAATCCCTGCGGTCAAACACCATAGAAAAACTATTGCTGGGAAGAAATGTTGTAAGGTTTGTGATCGACGAGGCACACTGCTTTTCCTCATGGGGGCAGGATTTCAGGGTAGATTACCTGTACATCGCCGATTTCATCCGGCAACTGCAGAAAAAGAAAAACAAAGATGAGCCGATCCCGGTATCCTGCTTTACGGCAACAGCCAAGCAAAATGTCATTGAAGATATAAAAAATTATTTCAGAAAAAAACTCTCGTTATCCCTTGAAACCTTCAGCTCAAATGCCTCAAGAACCAACCTGACCTACAAGGTCATTCCAAAGGAAAGTGAAACGGATAAGTATAATGCCCTGCGACATCTCATTGACGGGAAAAAATGCCCGACCATCGTCTATGTGTCCCGGACAAGAAGGGCTTACATGATCGCCCAGAGGCTCTCATCGGACGGCTACACGGCAAAACCCTACCATGGAAAAATGGATAAACAGGAAAAGTCCGAAAACCAGAATGCCTTTATCCGTGGCGATGTTCAGATCATGGTGGCCACATCAGCCTTTGGCATGGGGGTTGATAAAAAAGATGTGGGCATGGTGATCCATTTTGAACTTTCCGATTCCCTGGAAAACTATGTCCAGGAAGCAGGACGGGCGGGACGGGATGAGGCGATCACCGCCGACTGCTATGCCCTGTTCAACGAAGAAGACCTAAGCAAGCATTTTATTCTCCTGAACCAGACAAAACTGAGCATCAAAGAGATCCAGCAGATCTGGCGGGCCATCAAAGAGATCACCAGGTTCAGGTCATCGGTGTCCAATTCAACACTGGAGATCGCAAGAAAAGCCGGCTGGGATGATAATGTCGTAGAAATAGAGACACGGGTCACAACGGCAATTGCGGCCCTGGAGGAGTCCGGCTACCTGAAACGGGGCCAAAACATGCCAAGGATATTTGCCAACAGCATTCTGTCCCCAAATGCCCAGGCAGCCATCGATAAAATAAACGCATCGTCAAAATTCAATGAGAAACAAAAACAAAACGCCACCCGGATCATTAAAAAACTATTCTCAAGCAAAAGCAAAAAACACGCAACGGATGAAGCGGCAGAGGCCAGAGTCGATTACATCTCGGATCATCTGGGGATCGTAAAAGAAGATGTGATTCACCTGATCAATCTTTTGCGTGAAGAAAATATACTGGCCGACACCAAAGACCTAACCGCCTACATCAAAAGAGGGGAAAATAAAAACCGGCCCCTCAAAATACTCGGGATTTTCAGTAAAATAGAAGACTATCTTGCCAACCGGTTTGAACAAGAGGAAAAGACGTTCAACATAAAAGAGTTAAACGAAGGCGCCGAAGAGGCCGGATGTACAGATGTCGCCCCCGGTAAAATAAAAACGCTTATCAATTTCTGGGCAATTAAAAACTGGATAAAACGAAAACAGCATAATTATTTAAAAAACAGTCTGACCCTTTTATCAAACTATCCGGCGGATGACATCCAAGAGAAACTGAAAAAACGACATGAACTGGCGGCATTCATTCTGGATGTTCTATATGCCAGAAGCCTGGCCGAAGAATCGGCGGCAGACAAAAACAGCGAACTGACTCTGGTTTCATTTTCAGTACATGAATTAAAAAACCGCTATGAAAACCAGGACAGCCTGTTTTGTTTAAACACCTCAATAGACGAGATAGAGGATGCCCTCTTTTATCTGTCCAGAATAGAGGCCATTAAAATAGAAGGCGGGTTTCTGGTTGTCTATAATAAACTGACCATAGAAAGACTGGAGAAGGACAACCGGAAACAATACACCAAGGGAGACTATAAAAAGCTTGCACAGTTCTATGAGAATAAAGTTCAGCAGATTCATATTGTGGGTGAATATGCAAAAAAAATGATCCATGATTACAAAGAGGCCCTGAAATTTGTGGAAGATTATTTTCAGCTGAACTATTCGTCTTTTCTGAAAAAATATTTTAAAGGCAGCAGGCAGGGAGAGATTACAAAAAACATCACCCCGACCAAATTCAGGCAGCTTTTCGGAGAGTTATCCCCGTCCCAGTTAAACATAATCAAGGACAATACCTCCCGGTATATCGTTGTTGCCGCAGGGCCGGGCAGCGGCAAAACAAGGGTGCTTGTGCATAAACTTGCCTCGCTTCTACTTATGGAAGATGTCAAGCATGAGCAACTTCTTATGGTAACCTTTTCACGGGCCGCCGCCACAGAATTCAAAAAAAGGTTACAGACTTTAATAGGCAATGCTGCCGGTTTTGTGGAGATAAAAACCTTTCATGCATACTGTTTTGATCTGCTGGGCAAAATAGGTTCCATTGAAAAATCCGGAACGATTATTAACACGGCCATTGAAAAGATAAAAACCAAAGAGATAGAACCCAATAGAATCACAAAAGCGGTTCTGGTGATTGATGAGGCCCAGGATATGGATGCCCATGAGTTTGAACTGATCAGGACGCTTATGGTGCACAATGAAGAGATGAGGGTCATTGCAGTCGGTGATGATGACCAGAATATCTATGCGTTTCGCGGGGCCAGTTCCAGACATCTTCAAGCGTTTATCTCGGAATATAAGGCAACGAAATATGAACTTGTCCAAAATTTTCGCAGCCGGGCAAATCTTGTGGAATACGCCAATAAATTTGCCGAACGGATTGATAATCGTCTCAAGGATGCCCCCATTGCGTCCCACACCGTTGAAAACGGACACCTTGAAGTGATTAATTACGCATCTTCCAACCTGATTGAGCCGGTTGTAAATGCAGTCCTTTCCCGGGATTTAACGGGTACAAGTGCGGTTCTTACCCAAACCAACGCCGAGGCATTGCAGATCGCAGGTCTTTTGCACAACGAAAAAATGCCGGTAAAACTGATCCAGACCAATGACTTATACAGCCTTTATGATTTACTTGAAGTCAGATACTTTATCAATCAATTAAACTTTTCAGATGACAGATATACCATCAGCGACGAACACTGGGCGAGCGCCAAAAAATTGCTTTGGCAGAGATACAAACACAGCGAGCAGATTGAAACCTGTATTCATCTGATAAAAGATTTTGAGCTCAGCAATAAAAAGCTGAAGTATCAGTCCGATTTTGAGGTTTTTGTACGGGAGTCCAAACTGGAGGATTTCACCCAGACCCGGGGAGAAACGATTTTCGTTTCAACAATCCACAAAGCCAAGGGGAAGGAGTTTTCCAACGTCTTTCTCATGCTTGCAGGGTCTTTTCCCGACAGCAACGAGAAAAACAGACAGATCTACGTGGCAATGACAAGGGCAAAGCACAATCTTTACATCCACATAAACGGGACCTATCTTGACAATATTTCCTGCCGGGACATGGAGAAAAAATTCGATCCCTTCCCCTACCAAATATCAAATCAATTAATTATCCAGCTGACCCACAAAGATATCTGGCTTGATTTTTTTATTGAAAGACAGAAACCGATATCAGCCATGAAAGGCGGAGACCGTCTGCTGATTGACAATAATGGCTGTTTTAACGAAAACAGAATCCCGATTCTAAAATTTTCAAAACGCTTTAAAAATACAATTTTGCAATATGAAAAAAAAGGCTATATGCTCTCAGAAGCAAAGGTTAACGCCATTGTCTACTGGAAAAAAGAGACGCTGGAAAATGAAATTTTAATAATCCTGCCGGAAATAATATTCATATTGAAGACAGAGTCATGTCAAAGCCATTAATCTCGTCTGTACGTTTGAAAATATTATTGACGGATTCCGGTTTGGACATAGTCTGCAGAGGCAGGAGTATAATACAAAAAATTTATTCTTGCGTTTCTTTGGCCGGGGAGGTTAATCTCCAATTAAATTGATTTTTTACATCAACCAGTTTTATTCAAAAAACGAATAGGCAGAATCCACCTATCACCATATTGGCCCATTCTGTCTATTTCACTTTATACCTTTAGTGACCTTTAGTTAGAGCTATGAATTTTATCGAAGAATGTTGGGAACAAAGAGAAGAGATTATCTACAAATTTCTTTTCAACGGTTTAGGTGAAGGAATCTATCCGATTAATTCAGAAGTCTTTCAAAATCAATTTCAACGTGAAGAAATTGATCCTATGTGGCTTCACTATGGCGTGTTTAAATGCCCACCTTCTCAATCGCACTCGTCTTGGGTATATGTTACGTCAGGTATGTCCAATCCTTGGGAGGCCGATGTAAAAAAAGAATATTCCGGTATAGGTGAAGAATTCATTTTAGAAACAAACCAAGATTCCACTTGGCCAATATTGGTGCTTCATTCTCTAATGGCATTTAATATTTTACTTTCAATTGGTCATTATGGTGATAAGCCAATTCTTGACTATGGTGACCGAATGGCACTATCAATTGAACCGAATCTTACTAATGTTATGGCAGTCGAGCCAAAGGACTTTCCGGTATCTTTCGAATTGAAATCCGGTAAAGTGGATTTTCTTCAGATTGTAGGTATTACTGACACTGAACTACAGTTCGCAAAAGGCAATAGCTCTGCAGCACTTTCGGAGCTTATTTATGAAAAATTTGGTACTTTATCAATAATTCCAAATAGAGATAGCACAATATAGGTATAATCGGGATAGGACTCCCCATCACTGAGGAGCCCTCCCACACCACCCGGCATACGGATCGCGTACCAGGGCGGTTCGGCTGATTTTAGGAATCAGTTCCCGGGCAGATATAATCCTTGATCAATAAAATATCGTTCAGGCATGGCAATGGCCACCCATTTGACTTTGCTCATGTGCCAGTACTTTTTGCGAGCATTGCCGCAAAGCATGGCATCTTGGTGAGCAATACCAAGTTTCTCAAGATTCCGAACCCTGGTTTTGGGATTTTTCCATTGTTTCCAGACAAGACTTCGCAGCCTTCGCATTATCCAGATTTTGAGACCTTTGAGGAAGGATTTGGCCTCTGTAAGCTGGAAGTAATTCCACCATCCCCGAAAGTATTGGTTCAGTTCCTGGATAACCTGCCAAAGGCTTTTGCCCCGCTTGCGGCTGGTTAATTCCCGGACTTTGTCCTTGAACCGTTTCATGCTCTTGGCATGAATCCGGATTTTTGACTGTCCACACATTTGGAAATATGTGAATCCGAGAAATTTGCGTAACCACGGTCTGCTGACAGCACTTTTGTCCTGGTTTACTTTGAGCTTGAGTTTCACAGTCAAAAATTTGGTGATACTCTGCATAACCCTTTCGGCTGCTTTCCGGCTTTTGCAAAAGATCATAAAATCATCGGCATAACGGACATATCGGTGCCTTCGTTTCTCAAGTTCCTTATCCAGCTCATCAAGAACGATGTTGGACAGCAAAGGAGATAGCGGGCCTCCCTGGGGAGTCCCTTCTTCCGTTGGAACCATAACGCCTGAGTTCATTACACCGGATCTTAGATATTGCCGTATTACCTTTAATACGCGTTTATCCTTGATTCTGCCGGCGAGTCTGCTCATCAGGCGGTCGTGCGAAACTCGGTCGAAAAATTTGGACAGGTCCATGTCTACGACATATGTATAACCCTCGACCATATACCTCTTACCCTGCATCACCGCATCGTGTGCGGATCTGTCGGGCCTGAATCCATAGCTGTATTCAGAGAAAAAAGGTTCCCACACCTGTTCCAGGATTTGGGCTATGGCCTGCTGTATAAACCGGTCAAGTACCGTGGGTATTCCAAGTAAACGGACACCGCCGTCCGGTTTGGGGATCTCCTTGCGTTTCACCGGCAGCGGTTTATGCTTACAGTTAAGCAGGTCTTGTTCAATTTCAGGCCAGTGCTTTGCCAGGTAATTCCCGAGTTGGCCGGTTTTCATACCGTCTACCCCGGGGGCACCTTTGTTCGCACAAACCTGTTTCCATGCCCGGATAATGTTGTTGCGCTCAAGGATCATTTCCATTAACCGGTCGTTGTTTCCCAGACTTTCGGCAATCTGTGACGCTGGGAACAGTTCCATCTGCTGTGGCCGTCTGTTCACAAGTACACACCTCCTATTTGTCATAATCATTTACCCGGACCTTTCGGCCCAGGCACCGTTCAGGCCTTTACCGGGGTGAGGCCTCCCCGTCTTTAGGGGGCTCGTTTCCTCCGGCTACTATGCCTTCTGCTGACTTCTCCCATGCGGTCAGGACCGGTTACCCGGCCCTCAGCCGTTTTTGGCACAGGGGAGATCTCCCGGGGTAAACACATGTCTTTCAGTACGTGAATGCCGGGTTTACGGACATACCCTGTAATGGATAGAGGACTTTACCTTGTTGTGCAGGCTCGTCCCGGTATGTGCGCCTCATACCCGATTTCTGTTCGTCACCCCGTACTTTTGCGGTGCCCTGCCTCGGCAGGACGGCTTCCTTCAGAAGTACCGTCACCGGTACCCCGTTGCCAGACCACTACACCCTTCGCCTCCATCAGGCTGGGTCTAAGACTTGCCAAATGTATTGGAATTCTATACATTTGACTCACTTTTAAGAACATGTGCCGTGCCCGGCACACACAATCCGCTACAGGCCTACTCGGGGAGCTATCGGCCTTTCGGAAGTGCTCGGTTTTTGAAGAAATTTGGCTTTTACAACCTGCTCGGCTTTATGCCCCGGTCGGCTGAGCTACCCGTTACATTTAATACATTAAAAAGTTCTCTGGATCTGCCAGGAGTTAGCCGTCTATTTTGATTCAAGACTTTGTTCGTAAGCGCTCAAAGAACCCCATCTACAAATCGTTAACGCGACATGAGAAGGTGAGCCAATTTCAATTAGCGGAGGTTCATCATATGTCAGCAACAAAGAAGAAAAACCAAAAGCTTAGCAAATTTTGGGAGTACCATATTAAACAATGGTCTGAATCGGGCATGTCCCAAAATGCATACTGTAGAAAAAATGATTTAAGGCCTAATCAATTTACGTATTGGAAAATCAAACTCAAAAGCCAGGCACTTGTTCCTGACTTTGTTCAGGTCCCTTCAACGCAATTTAGCCCCAAAACAAGCGTGTTTTCCCAAATACAACACTCATGAGCAATCGGTCGTTTGAGCTATGATTTTTATCGCCAATTGTCATCAGGCAGACGAACTGCTCCCCATATTTTTGAGTCATACCGATTGTGTTGTGGTTCATTTTTTTTAAATCCTTTTAAAAGCTACCGGTTTAGGACTCGCCATTGCAAACCATTTGCAATAACTATCCGGTGGGAGAAAGATCACGTAACCCGGACGGTCTTCATGAAGTCAAAGTACTTGAACATGCTTGTAAGACGATCATTATAACCAATGATTCGATATTTTATGGCCCTGCCGGATCGCAAGATTAAACAGGGGATGTTTATAAATGTCTGGATGAACCGCTTGAATTCCATGCGGATTATTGAAAGACCTAATGCCCGATATGGCATCAGCAGCCCATACCAGGCTTTCAGATCCCATGCCAAAGAGGCGATAACCATATAGGCCCAGTTGGCATTTAGAGAATCCGACGGGTTCTCCATAGCACGTACACCATGTTTCAACTGGTCAATATCATTCTCGTGATCAGCCCGTTTTCGGTAAAAATCCACCAACTGCTCGGCCGATTTTTTCCAATCGTTGGTGATATAAAAAAAGTAACGAACATCATCAAACAGCAGACGTTCACCTTTATACTCGTTGATCGTTTTGCGCAGAACGATCATCCGGTAGGGCTTCCGACATTTACCCGGCTTATATTTAAATTCGGCTATATGTTCACATGCGGTCTCCAAGCGTTTAAATTTGCGTTTTTTAACCACTTCACGTTTAACATTTTCCGGGCGTTGTCTGGGAACTGTTTTAATCGACCGAGGCGGTTTTTCAAATACAATCCAGTCAGACTCCGAGAGATTATTGGCCTGTTTGACCAAATTTGATCTGGCATCCATGCCAAATATAAAGGAACAGCGCTGATCCCATTTATCAAAGTTAGTGGTAAGACTAAAATCAGTATCACCCCGAACGTATAATTTTTTGAAAGTACCTTCCAGCAAATCAAGTGCCTTATCCACCCACTGCGCAGAACCAAGGTGGGACGGAGCATTACCTGACCGGTTGATAATGTATAGAGGCTCCCTTGTTTTTTCCAAAGAGACGACCAATGGAGCATATCCCCACGTCCCTTTGTAAGAGATATCCATGCCCTGTTTGCACTCGCCGGTTGTCCCACTGATAGTACCGTCGATATTAATAATGGCTGCTTTCTTGAAATTTTGTGGCTGCTTTTCCCATATCTTTTTTCGGATGGTATTTTTTATATCCATCAGAGTCACAATATCTTCCGGGGAAAACCGGCGTAAAAAATCTCCTGCCGTAGTGGGATCAGGGATAAGTTTTGCATCCAGCGCATTAAGCCAGGCTTCATTATTTCTGAGTAGTTCAATATCCTGGAGGCAAGTACCGCCGGCAAGAATATTATATGCCATATTGGCGATATGATCTGATTCGTGATATGGCAGATGGCGTTTTAGCAACTCGAGCTCTTTATCTATCTCTTTCAGGAGGCCAGTCCTTTTTGCAAGCATATGAATCAGGCCTATGCCGCCGTGAGCAACCCCTTGGAGACGACCGTCAATCTCGTATTGAATGTTGGACGCCTTTAACATAGGAGTCGGCTGTTCCGTCCAATTTCTTTTGTTAAGTTTTTTGCTGATTTTTTTCTTGCGTTTTGCCAATTTTTTGCTGATATTCTTATTCACTCGAAACGTCCTTTCAACTTTGTATAGTTTGTTGTGGAAAACTCATTATACTCTTTATTGTTAGGCGTTTCGAGACTTTATCTTCTTTTTTATTACTTATTTCACGCTTGTTTTGGGTTTAGCCAGGTGCTAAGCCTTTCTGAACCCAAAGGCTTAAAATTGAATACAGATAACGGATTTCAGATCGAAATACCGGATGGATTTTCCCAAACAACCCTGGTCCAGGTGCTTGATGTTTTGAGGCGGTGCTGATGTTTTCTCCCACTCAGAATTTAACAATTCATATCGCACTTGGAAGCACTGATATGCGCAAGTCCATTGATGGGTTATCCATACTTGTGAGCGAAAAATTAAATTTGGATCCACTCTCAGGACAGATGTTCGTATTTTGTAATCGGAAACGGAACATATTGAAAATCCTGTATTGGGATCGCAATGGATTTTGTCTTTGGCACAAGCGGCTTGAAAAGGATTATTTTCAATGGCCCAAGTCAAAAGAGCAGATTTTGACTATCGGTGCAAAAGAACTTTCATGGTTGATGGACGGGCTCTCAATTCATCAGAAAAAGGCACATAAATCATTAAAATATTCGTCTGTATTTTGACTATAAAAATTGGTAAAAAGTGCGTGGTTGTGGTATATACAGCGCATGAACAAAGAGGCTTTAGCGACCATAAATGACGTTGAAAAATTAAAAGAAATGATGGTTTCTTTTATCAGTGATTTTTCAGATAGAGAGCACAGCTATAAAGCCGAAATCAAAATTCTCAACGAACAGATTAAAAGCCTTCGGGACCAACTTTTTGGAAAAAAGACCGAAAAAATCCATAAGGATGACGGTCAACTATCTCTTTTCGATACTTTTGAACCGGATACGCCCATATTGGACGAACCTGAAGAAATTAGCGTGCCTGCCCATAATCGAAAGAAGCCTGGTCGCAAGCCTTTGCCTGAAAATCTTCCACGGATTGAAGTAATCCACGATTTGACTGAGGAAGAAAAACTATGTGCCTGTGGCTGCATGAAATCCCGTTGCGGCAAGGAAGAATCTGAACAGCTTGAGATTATTCCGGCACAGATGAGAGTAATTAGAAACATCCGTTATAAATACGCTTGTAAAAACTGCGAAGGTGTTGAAGATGATGGTCCGACAGTGTCCATCGCCAGAATGCCGGAGCAAATGATCCCCAAAAGTATTACAACTCCAGGACTTCTGGCTCATATCCTGACAGCCAAATTTGCTGATGCTTTGCCCTTTTACCGGCAGGAAAAGCAGTTTCAGCGAATTGGAGTAGACATTCACAGATCCAATATGTGCAATTGGGCCATGAAAGTGGCCCAGGCCTGTGAAATCCTGCTGGAATATATGAAAGGCGAAATCCTTAACGGTCCGGTGATCAATATCGATGAAACAACGGTCCAAGTTCTGAAAGAACCGAAACGTTCAAAATGCTATATGTGGGTGTTCAAAGGAGGGGCGCCAGACAATCCCATTATTCTGTTCCAGTACCATCCGACTCGCTCCGGGGATGTCGCCCGTAAATTTTTGAACGGTTATCAAGGTATCGTCCAGACGGATGGCTATGGTGCTTATGACTTTCTTGATCATATTGTGGGAATTATTCATATTGCTTGCTGGATACACGCCCGTCGAAAATTCATGGCTGTGGTCAAAGCTGCCGGAAATAAAAATGGCAAACCCACAGGGATCGCCGGCAAAGCCCTGAAGTACATCAGCAAATTATACAAAATAGAGAAAGAGGCCAGAGAACTTGGCTTGTCTGCTGAGGGACTTTACCGGAAAAGACAGGAACAAGCCTTGCCCATCCTTGATGAATTTAAAAAATGGTTGGATGCTCAAATTGAGAAGGTGCCGCCCCAAAGTCTTCTTGGCAAGGCCATCAACTACACCCTTAATCAATGGCATCGGTTGGTCCTGTATACGGAAAGTGGCTTGGTAATGCCGGATAATAATGTGGTTGAAAATGCCATAAGACCCTTTGTGGTTGGTAGAAAGAACTGGTTATTTTCCTGTACATCCGAGGGCGCCAGTGCCAGTGCCTGCATTTACAGTCTGATCGAAACCGCTAAGGCCAATGGACTTGAACCTTACTGGTACCTCAAATTTCTCTTTGAAAATTTACCGGAAGCCATGACAGCAGACGAATTTAAAGCCTTAATGCCACAAAACTTGGATAAAAATTTGCTGGAATCCAACCATACAACACCCCGCCAGGCTTAAAAAGGTGCGGTTAATGCACCGCTTACCTTTGTTCTATAAAATTTAATCTTGCGTTTCCCTGCCGGGGATGTTTAATCTCCAATTAAATTGACCTCTCATCTTTTGCCCTGATAAATATCAAAATCGTATATTATCAAGGCAAAGTTATCTGATACTAAATGGTTATACTTATGGTTACAATGAATGAAAACCTAATCAAATATTGTGAAAAATATGAGGAAGGGATTAATAAAGGCGATTCGATCATAGCGAACAAAGCCCATGATAAAATCTCTACATTGCTATCAGGACTGACTGATGATGAAAAATCTATCAGACTTCCTCATTTATGTAATCACGAAAATGAAGCCGTAAGACTATGGTCTGCTACTTACCTGCTGGGGCTAAATGAAAAATTAGCTTTGGCAACAATCAGCTCTATTATCAACCAAGAATCTTTACTTGGTCTGGTAGCAGAAATAGTACTTGATCAATGGAAAACAGGAACTCTAATATTGTCGAAAGAATAAAGAAATTTTCGTATAATCATGTGTTCCAGTGGATCGGGCGACAGCGCGCCTTTGTTAACCGCTGCCTTTTATCAACCAATTTCGTTCTCTGGTCGGTCGTCGCGTTTTGCCGCCCGCCCACTGAACACCGCGTTATATCCAGATAGGAACCTAAATGTCCACATTCTTACACTACATTAGAACTTGGTTTTACCAGAAATTTAATTTTCCCATTGGCATTGCTATAATTTCATGCTTCTTTGGTATCCCATCCATAATTGAGCTGATTATAGCCCTGAAATCAATAGGAATATTTTCGGGTTATTCATTCCTATACTTGTTGATCCCAGTTGGTACGATTCTTACCTGTATCGGCTTAATCATTAAAAAGGGATGGGCTTGGAATTTCGCGGTACTAATTAATTCATACATACTTATTTTTGGTTTACTGGATGCATTACGGCAATATTTCTACACTGAAACTGCCGGTGATATCAAAAGACTATCATTTGCAATTGTACTAAATGTCATTATTCATGGACCGATTTATTATTATCTCTTGCACAAAGACGTCAAAAAACTCTATCCTCCTTCTGCAACCTCACTTTTCGTTATCGGCTTGTTTTTAATGTCATTCATGGTGGTTAATTACACAGATGCGATTCACGGTTATTTTAAAATACTTTTATTTATTATAGGCTTGGCCATTTTGATAAAAGGGAAACAAATTAGGAATGCAGAAATCTAAACGCTGTTGATATAACCCATTCACTGGACGGGACCGCGAGCAGCTCAGTCGCCTTTTTCAAGCTCTGTGGCGCAGCCCGTCAGTTCAACCGTTATAAGCTTATTGGTAAACAGACCAAAAATGAAAGAATATCTGAAATACTCTGATATCATAGATTGGAATAACCCAAAGATCCTTTCAAAAGCAAAAGAGCTATCTGCCAATAAATCTTCTGTTGTAGATGTTGCAAAATCATGTTTTGAATGGGTCAGGGATCATATCAAGCATATTGGTGATTACAACATACAAACTGTTGCCTGCTCTGCCTCAGAAGTACTCAAGTCTGGTTCTGGCATTTGTTATGCTAAAAGTCATTTATTGGCAGCTTTGCTCAGAGCGAATGAAATACCTGCCGGCTTTTGCTATCAAAGACTCAGCATAGATGAAAATGGGGCATCATACTATTTGCATGGCTTGAATGCAGTACATCTTCCGAATTTTGGCTGGTATCGAATCGATTCTCGTGGAAATAGAATGGGAATAAATTCTCAATTTAAACCACCCGTAGAACACTTAGCATTTTCAATTCAGTTTGAAGAAGAAATTGACTTCTCAAAGATATTGTCTGAACCTCTGCCAATAATAATTTCAGCATTAAAAAAACATCAAACAAAAGATGAACTCTGGAGTAACTTACCAGACGCACAAGCAATATAGGATAAACTTAAACACGCTTATAACAAATAAAGGCTTTTAGGTTGCCAACGCATCATATAATTGTTTTCATATTCATTTATTACAAAAAATCCAAAACGATCATAAATCCGTTTTGCAGCTGCGCCTTTTAAAACCAAAAGTGTTACAGGGACCATCTTGTTTTCCGCGAGATCAAGCACTTGACTGACGAGTTTAGAGCCTATGCCTTGCCCTTGATATTCAGGTAAAATTTGCATTTGGTGTAAATGCAGCTCCTTGGTCTTTGGAATAACCTTAATGACGCCGACATCTATTTGATTTATCTCTACTATTTTTGCGTTTTGGATCTCATCTGCTGCTCGTTTCCATTGTTCATCTTCGTTCCAGCCAAAAGTGTTATCAAAATCCTTTTTCATAGTTTGTGTTCTTAACTGGAAAATGAATTCGATATCATCATTGGTTGCATTTCTTAAATTAAAATCTGTATCGTTTGTTTTCATAGTCTAATCATTTATTATAAAATAAATTTGCCTTGATAATAGACAATTTTGATATTTATCGGGGTAAAGGATGACAGATCAATTTAATTGGAGATTAAACATCTCCGACAAAGAAAGGCAAGATTAAATTTTATATATTATTATCCTCCATCAATAAAATAGATGCAGGCGCAATATGTTGTGCCCAGCACCACTCCCCGAAAAGTGAGCTTTGATAGACATAATCAACACTCTAACGAGCTGTTCAAGGGCAGCGAGATACGGGATAGTCATCCCCTGCAACAGCAATGTTCTGCGTAATGCTCATGTTAGTTTCACTGTAACAAAAAACGTAGCATTTGAATAACTCGTAATCATTGTAATAATACCTTCTTTTTTAGGATTATATTTATTTATTAATACCTCTAATTTATCATGAGAAACCGGTGTATTGAACAAATCAAGAATTTCATCTTTTTTTCTGTAATCATGGACAGTTGGAAGCCGTCCTTCAAGAATATCACTTGCATACAAGAGCAAAGCTCCTTTTCCATTTGAAAGAAAACACTCTTTAAATAGTTTTGATAGTTGAACTAAATTTGAATCAAGAAGTGATAAAGCTTTATCTCTTTGGTTATTTGCTAACATATCGTTTATTATTCATCCTTATTCACTCGCTGTGTTTTATAGACGATCAAAAGACATTTCCCTTTTCGAACGGGATAACATCCGAAAAGTAAGAATAACAGATCGGCATAAATGTAAAAAGATCAATTATGAAATAATTAACATCATCAGGAAAGACTTATATTTTTTTTCAGATGGTCACATAGTTGACTGAGCGTCCATGGTATTAGCCTTCATTTTTTTAAAATGGGCCAACCACCAGATTTTGTGGTTCTGGAAATTTGGTCAATAGCGACAGGTCATAGACAAATTGCTCGCTTCAAACAGAGGCAGGAGTATAATATATTAAATTTACAGTTGCAATTTCAAGCTGGGAATGATTATCTCCCCAAAAAATGATTTTTAAATATTAAATTTTGAAGGAAAAAAGATGAAGAAAAACGAAATTTTTCTGAAACTACTATTGGCAACAATTTTTATTCTTTTCGTCACGTCTAATTCATTTGCATCAGTAATATCTGAACCATTCTATAATTTGAGGGCATTCACCCAAACAGATCTTGATTTTTTTCTTACATTTACAGGCTCAGGAGATACAAATGGGATTTCCTTACGAACTACAGCTGATATTCCTGGACAATCCTCTGTTGGAGAAAACTCAGCAGACGTCGGCTTTAATTCTGAATTTGCCACCTTTTATGCTTTTGGAAATATAGAATATGAAGATTTCTTTACAGAAGGTCAAGTTTTCTATGGTTCCTGTTTCACAAGTACCAATATCGATGGGATGAGTGCTTACGGGTACGGTAATGTCAGCACTGGACTTTTTGGACAATTTCAAGCTCAAACCGAAGGTATTCTATCTATTTCAATATACTATCAACTATTTGCATCCGTTGAGACCGGCTCAGGGCAGACTGCATCGGCCAATTCTTCGGTTCTTCTTGACATCAACGGAGAGCAGGTTATGGACTCTTATTCAAACACCTCTTCAAATGAAGGTGGCGTAGGAGGTAACAGCGGCTGGGACACCCTATCCATATCCTATGACCTTGATGCTGGACAGATAGTTGATTTCGCAATTCTTACCAGAGGAAATTCATTAACCACAGTACCAATACCTAACTCCATTTTATGTATGGGCACTGGATTTATACTTATCATAGGAATATGCCGACGAAAACAACGTGTTTGATTCCCCATGAATTTTTATGCTTTTCAAAAAAGAAGAAGAAATACAAGGATATCAAAGGAGGGGCTGTTAGCAGACCCTCCAGAATCAATTTTATAGAACAATCAATGTAACCAAGATGGATGCAAAATGAAATGTTCTACGACCAAATCCAGGAGAGGGGCTATAAATTTTCACTGGGGAATTATTGCACGTAACCGCTCGACAATACCCACCAGTGCGCCTGTTTTAAAATGAATGGCGTTGGCCGGGCAGACCTCCTGGCAGCAATAGCAGCGGATACAGGTCAAATGGTCAATGGCGGCCTTGCGTGGGGCAACGAACCGCAGGCATCCCGGTGGACAGACCTCGGCGCATTTGCCGCAATCCCGGCACAGGTCAGGGTCCTGGACCGGCCGGGAGGTCAGGTGCCTTCGGACGAGTCCGGAAACCACACCCGGCACCGGCATGGCCGATTCCAATACCGGCAATTGAAAGTTTTTGGGGATGAATCCATCTGGATCATCACCCACCATCCGGGTATCAGCCCCATCTTTCCTGACAAGCCCCCTGCGGACTGCCGCATGATACAACGGGAAACTTGCCGGATGGACACCCAGCAAAGGCGCCAGGGCCAAATCCATGGCCAGGGGGTCACAGGACGCCCCTATAAATCCTAAATGGCAGGGGGTGCCGTTATTGGGGCCCCGACCCTGCATGCCCCAGACCCCGTCTATGATGGTAAGGGCGGGTTTGATGGTCCGGGAGATATCCAGCAAGAGATCGGCAAATGCCATCCGGTCTGCGCCGGCGTGCATATGCCACTGACTTTTGCGCGGCCCCACCACCGCACCGAAAAGATTTTTAACACCCAGGGTCAACAGCATCATGCAATGGGTCTTCACCTTGGGCAGGTTGATGACCACATCCGCGCTCAACACAGTCTCGTCCAGCTCCAAGGCCTGGTACACCGACCCGTCAGGCGTTCCGGAAAGTATGGGCCGACTGAACTCAACCAGATCAGCCCCAAGCTCGGCAGCCACATCGTTCATGCCGGTAACCCGGGCAATGCGAGAAACCTTGTCAATGGCCGGACTGTCGCCGATGACGACCCGGCCGCCGGCCTTTAATACCAGTTTTCCCACGGCACGCACCACAGCGGGATCCGTGGTCACCCGCCGGTCCAAAGGGGCGGCACTGAGCAGATTGGGCTTGAGGAGCACCCGCTGTCCCGGACGGACAAACTGTTCCATGCCCCCGCACAACCCCACGGCCCGGTCCACGGCAGAGGCCACATTTTTTTCATCATAATCGGGACATTTACAAAGGGCGACCTTGGTCATAAACGTTATGCCTTTTCACTTTGAAATAAACTTTTAATGTCCTCAAGTATCAGGTAAAGACAAGGCACAAGCCCCAGGGTAATCAAGGTGGCAAAGAAAATCCCGAACCCCAGGGAGATGGCCATGGGAATCAGAAACTTTGCCTGGCGCGATGTTTCCGTGATAATCGGCGCAAGCCCCCCGCAGGTGGTCAAGGTGGTCAGCAAAATAGGCCGGAACCGTTGTATTCCGGCGGCCCGGACCGCCGCCGCCACGGGCATGCCCCCGCGCACCAGGCGGTTGGAAAAATCAATGAGCACCAGAGAGTCATTGACCACCACCCCAGCCATGGCAACAATGCCGAACAGACTCATCACCGAAAGGGAATACCCCATAATAATATGGCCGGCCACAGCCCCGATCATGCCAAAGGGAATGCACAGCATGATAATCAAGGGCTGAAAATAACTTTTAAAGGGAATGGCCAGCAAGGCAAACACACAGAACAGCGCCAGGGCCAGGCCTCTGACCAGCGCACCCACACTCTCTTTGATATCCGCCTGTTTTCCCTTGAATTCGTATGACAGGCCCGGATACCGCTTCACCAGGGACGGCAAGATCTCCTGCTTCATATCTCGGATAATGTTCTCGGACTGGGACTGGGGGGTCACATTGGCCGAAACCTCAATTTCCCGCCGCCCGTTGCTGCGGCTGATCTCGGTGTAGGCCCGTCCTTTGACGATTTTGATGGCATCCCTGAGCATGATCTCCCCGTTTGGGGCATTGAGCACATAATTTTCGAATGCGGTTTCCGAAATACGCTCAGCATCTGCAATCCGCACCCGGACCGTGACCTCATTTCGTCCCCGCTGGTTTTTCACCGCCTCAATCCCCTGGTAGGCGTTCCGGATTTTGCGGGCAATGGTTGCCGACGTCAGCCCCATACGGTGACCTGCAGGGGTCAAGACGATATCAAACTGCCGTTTGCCCTGGGCAGAGCCGTCGTCAATGTCCGATACGATGGGATATTCATCCAGTTGCTGGGCCAAGTCTTCTCCGGCCCGGTTTAAAATCTCCGCGTCCCGGTGACTCAGGGCAATGGTCAGGGCCTTTCCGGAGCCTGGACCGCCCCGGTTGGATTCAAAGGAGATGGTCTCAACCCCGGGAATCCGGCCGGTTTTTTCCCGCCAGATCCGGATCACATCGGAAGTTGACACCGGGCGCACCTCGGGGGTAGTCAAATAAATTCGCACCTGGATATTGTTTTCACTGACCTGGGAAAAAATCCCTGTGGACAACGCCTCCTTTCCATTTTCATCCACGGTCTTTTGGGCCGATGCCACCAGAAGGCTTTCCATTTGCCGGACCGTGCGCTCAGGCGTGCCATAGGGCAGGTAAACTTCACAAAAGGCGTAATCGGATTCAACTTTTGGAAACAAAACCATGCCCATGTTCCCGGATTTGACATACCCAAAGGTAACCAGCAGCAGGGCAGCGCCCAGGGCGAAAACCGTATACCGCCAGGCCAGAAGTACAGACAGAATCCGGCCATACACGGACTTGACAGCAGTTTCAAATTTCTCCGAAAACCTTGCCTGCCAGGCCTCAAGAATATTCAAGGGAAAAAACAAGGGGCGGCCGGCATGGCTCAAATGGGCCGGCAGGATCAGCAGACTCTCGATTAAGGAGACACCAAACACAGCCACCACCACCAGGGGCATGCTTTTAAATATTTTTCCCATAATGCCGGGAATAAACATGATGGGCATAAATGTGACCATATTGGTGACCACGGAAAAAAATACGGGAACGGCAATACTTTTTGCCCCCTGGACGGCCGCATCCAGAAAATTCATGCCCTGGCGGCGGCAATGGTAGATGTTTTCCCCCACCACCACGGCATCATCCACCACAATGCCCAGGGTAACGATAAAGGCGAACATACTGACCATATTGATGGTAAAATCAATTGCGGATAAAAAAATAAAAGAGCCTAAAAATGAAATGGGGATGCCCAGACTGACCCAGAAGGCCAGGCGGATTTCAAGGAACAGGGCCAGGCATAAAAATACCAGCCCCAGTCCCATATAAGCGTTGCGCAGCAAAAGATCCGCCCTCTGGGCAAAAATTTCGGACATATCCCTGACAATGCTTAAGTGAATGCCCTCGGGCAGATCCGCGTTAATGGTTTTCAGCATCTCTTTGGTGGCGTCGGCCACCTGGGTGGGCGTCTGTTTTCCCACCCGGTAGACCGCAATGGTGACGGCCCGCTGGCCGTTAAATGAGGCCCATTCGTTTGAATCCTCAAAGCTTTCGCTGACCTTGGCAATGTCGGACAATACGAGCTGCGACCCATCCTCCCGAGTGAGAATGGGCAGTTTTTCATACTGCAGGGCATAGTCTTTGCGCGATTTGATGCGCAGCAGGATATCCCCGCCACCGGATTTAATGGCACCGCCGCCCAACTCCACAGACGCCGTGGCGACGGCATCGGCCACATCGGCCAAGGTCATGCCGTAACGCCGCAGGGTATTGGTGGAGATCTCCACCAGAATCTCGCGCTCCCTGACCCCTTCCAGGGCCACCTGGGTGATCGCCGGATTTGACAAAAATCGGTCTCTGATATTGTCGGCAAGATCGCGCATGGTGGTCTCCGGCGCGTTGCCGTGAAGGGCCAAACGTACCACTTCCCGCTGGCGGGAGGTAATGGTGATCACCGGATCTTCGGCCTCATCGGGAAAGGTGTCAATGCGATCCACCTCGCTTTTAATCTCCTGCCACAGGCGTGTGACATCTGCCCCGTCTATAGCCTCTATGGTGATTGACGCACGGCCTTCCAATGCCTGGGAGGTGATCTCATCAATACCTTCAATATCCCGCACCGCCTCTTCCACGGCCAGAATAATGCCGGACTCCACCTCTTCGGGACTGGCCCCGGGATAGGCCACGGAAACGCTCACCATATCCAGGGAGAATTCAGGAAACACTTCCTGCTTGATGTTAAAGGCCATGAAAAGGCCGCCCACAAGAAATACCGCCATGAGCAGATTGGCGGCCACGGTGTTGCCGGCCATCCAGGCAAGCGCGCCCTTCGGGCTGTTTCCTGGGGACCCTTGGGAAACCGGGTTGTGCTCAGACATTATCGGCTCTCCTGGGCAGCAAGGGTCAAGGCCATGCCCGATACCGGTGTGGGAAGATCAGAAGAGATGACAAGGTCACCGGGGGAAAGCCCGGATTGAACGAACACCCGGTCATTTTCAATCCACACCGGCGCCACCTTGCGGATCTCCAGGCGTCCGTCATTATATATCCATAAACTGGAATTCTCCCGGACCAGGGTCCGGGGCAGGGAGAACACATTCTCAAAGGCCTGTCCTTCGATGATCGCCTCCACATGGTCATCGAGCAACATGGCCGGACGACCTTTGGCAGGTCCGAGACCCAAGGGGTCATCCACCTGGATAATCACGCCTGCCATGCGGCTTTGTTCGGTAACGGCGCCGGTGATCCGCACCACACGCCCATCCCACTCCCGGCCCGCGTAAAGGGAACGAATCCGGGCCGGACTGCCATGAATTTCATGGACCTGAATCCGGTCCAGACGGTCCATGGGCACCTGGACCTCCACCTGGTAGCAGGCCACCGCCACCAGGGTGGCAAGGGTTCCCTGGGCTGCAGTCATGGCTCCTGTATCCACCTGTTTGGACAACACCAGGGCATGAAAGGGGGCTGTTATTCGGGTACGTTCCAGGTCCAGGCGCGCGGAGTCAAGATCGCTTTGGGCGCTTGCCACAGTGGCCTTAGCCTGCTCAAGCTGGGGTTTTCTAAGCACAAGACCGGTCTCTTGTATCTCGTTGGTGGACATTGTGGCCATGAGCTTGAGCTCTTCTTTTGCAATCTGCTGCTGGCCCTTTTCAATTTCAAAGTCGGCCTGGGCCTGGGCCAAGGCGCTCTGGGCTTTGTTCACGGCAAGGGTATAATCCGCCGGATCAATGCGAACCATGGTCTGACCTTTGCGGATCAATCCCCCCTGGACAAATTCCGGGGCCACCTGGATCACCGTGCCGGCCACCTGGGATTTAATCTCCACCTCCCGGTCCGGTCGGACCGTCCCCATGGCCCTGATCTGTGCCGTAAACCGATCGGGATGCACTTTAATAATCTCCACCACCGGCGCGGTTTTCTCAGCAGGTTTGCGTTTGACCTTCACGGCTTTTGATTTATAGTGCCAAAATCCGGCAACACCTAAGGCGATCAAACATAGAGGCAAAATAATTTTTAAAAGGGTTTTCCACAGGGACGCGTGTGAAGCAGACTGATTCATAAATTACTTGGCTCCGGTATTATTGGCTTGTGCCGGGGCGGCGTTCAAAAAAAAACGTTGGCCGGCCTGTTACGTTATACAATGCAATGCGTTCTTTGACATAGGTGGCCCGTTCGCTGACCAGTTGACGCTCCAGGCTCTCCATGGATGCCCAGGCCGAAAGATAGTTCAAATAACTGCTCTGGCCGTTCAAGTATTGAACCCGGGCATCCTGCAGGGTCACTTTGATGGCCAAAAGTTGCTGTTCTAAAAGATCAATATAGGCGTTCTGGCGGTCAATGGACACCAGGGCATCTTCCACTTCGCCAATGGCGCTGGCAACGGTTTTGGCATAGGTATTTACCTCTTCACGGACCACGGCCCGGGTGCGCTCTATTTCGGCTTTGCGTTCCCCCGCGTCCAGCAGGGGGCCTGCCAGGGCCGCGCCCAGGGAGACGACCCAGTTCTGGAACAGCAGATCCAGGGTGCCGCTGGAAAATGCCGCCGAGGCGGAGAGGGTTAATTCCGGCAACAGATCGGCTTTGGCCGATTCCACATCCAGGGCAGCCGCGTCAAGCCGCATCCGGGCGGCCCGGATATCGGGCCTGTTTTCGAGCAAATCAGAGGGAATGCCGGGCTGGGGTGTCAGAAAGGTCCGGGGCAGATCGGTGGTGGACACCGCCACAGGGGTTCCGGGCGTCCGGCCCAAAGACAGCCCCATGGCATTGACCCGTTGTTTTTCCTCTTTTTCAAGCAGAGGCATGGCAGAAAGCACCTGGGCCAGGGCCTGGCGCTGCTGGGAGACATCCAGGGCCGTGGCCATACCGTTAATATAGCGCAATTCCAGAAGTTTAAGCGTCATCCGGTTGGCCTCTATCTGCCGGTTAAGCAGCTGCATGCGGGTTCGCACGGAGACAATATCCACCCAGGTATCGGCAATTTCCGTGGACAGGGTCAGTGCGCCGTCCGCCAGATCCTGAACGGCTGCCAGGTATTCCAGTTCCCTTGCACTGACGTCGGCACGGTTTTTCCCCCACAGGTCAAGGGTATAACCGGCATTCAGGGCCGCAGAATAGCTGTGATTATTATCCGAAACGCTTGACTGGCCTGACGTTTTAGACCGGGAATATTTTTGTTCGCCGCCAAGGGAATAATCAAGGGTGGGGCCAAGATTGGATTGTTCGCTTTTCACCTTGGCCAGGGCCTGGTCCGCCCGGGCTTTAAGCACCTTTAAATCATGATTGGCGCCAAGCCCTGCCTGGATCAAGTCACTGAGTTCATCAACATCAAAGGCGAGCCACCACCCGCCGACCGGATTGTTGCTGTCGGTCCCGGGCGTCGGGGTCTCGGTCTGATGCACATAGGCATCAGGCAGTTCAACGGGCATCACAGCCGCTGGATCAGGTCCGATCAGATTGCAGCCGGCAATGGAAACAACCGACATCATCACAATGGCAATCAAAGCATAACGCATCATTTTGCAACCCACTGTTTATAACGTCAAAATTATTAGTAACCGAAAATATACCATGGCCTTAGCGCTATAGCCAGATCATTTCACGGGATTAGCTGGACAATGGCGCATGGAAATAGTTGATTTAAATCCTTTGCAAATTACTTTGAACGATGGTAGTAATTTTCATCTTTACTTAATGGGATTGGTCAGATCGTTCTACTTTCAACTTATTGGGTTTTTCCTAGTTGTGGGGCATTGTTCCCATTTAAACGCCCCGGCCGTTAGACAAAGAAGACGATAAACCGACACCCTAGCCCAACGGGTTCGGCATAGATAAAAATAGATAAAAAAAGATAGGAAAGAAGCTAAACATAAAATGAGTATTTCAAATTTTTACGTGGCAGGGGTGACCTGATCTATTGGAGGCCAGGCGTTTGCCACAAAATCTATTCCTTCAAAGGAGGACGGACAATGATGAAAAAAGTTTTGAAATCGGTAATGGCTGTTAGCTTATTTTTGACGCTCACCAGTGCCCCAGTTCTTGCCAGCGGCCACAAAGCAGCCAAACCAAGTCCAGATGAAGCAATCGCCATGCTCAAAGCAGGTAACGAACGTTTTGTAGCTGGTAAATCAACGCAACCGCATACGGATGCGGCCCGTCTTGCACTTGCCGGCAAAGAAGACCAGGGGGATCACGCCTATGCAACCGTAATCACCTGCTCTGACTCCAGAGTGCCCGTTGAAATTCTATTTGATGCCGGTATTATGGATATTTTTGTCATTAGAGTGGCCGGCAATGTTCTGGATGTTGATGAGATCGGATCTGTTGAATATGGCCTTGCCCATGTAAACACCCCGGTATTTGTCGTGCTTGGGCATACCCAATGCGGCGCTGTTACCGCAGTCACAAAAGCGGTACAGGGTCACGGCCACCCATTGGAAAGAAATATTCCGCCGCTGGTTGACAACATCATCCCCGCCGTGGAAAAGGCCATCGCAGAGAATCCGGAAGCCCATGGCACCGATGTCATCCCCTATGCCATTGAAGAAAATATCTGGCAGGGCATTGAGGATCTGTTCATGGCAAGTCCTTCTTCCCGCCAGCTTGTGAACGAAGGGAAAGCCAAAGTTGTCGGCGCCATCTATGACGTATCAAACGGTAAAATAGACTGGTTGCCCGAAGCAAAAACCACTGAAATCCTGAAAAAAGTTGAAGCGAATCCCCAAAGAGCCATGGAAGCCATGGCAGAATAGATGTTTGAACTATAGGCGGATCATTTCACCGGGGTGCTCGGGGCCGGCGACATGAAGAACCGTGGACAGGAGATCAAGGGTTTTCGCCATCTCTGTGGATGCTTTTTCAGGGCAATTGTTCTCTTCACTTAGATGGGCAAGTACCACATGCGCAAGATCCTTGTGAGACAGTTCCGCCACCAGGTCCCTGGCATTCTGATTGGATAGATGCCCTTTTCGAGACTGAATCCGCTGCTTTAAATACCAGGGATAGGGCCCTGCCATGAGCATTTCAGGATCATGATTGGCCTCAATATACAAGGCATTGACACAGCTGAGATGGGTTCGCACAAGATTTGTGACAACCCCGAGGTCCGTGGCAATGCCTATCTTTTTTCCCTGGTGTTGCAAGGTAAGGCCCGCAGGATCACAGGCATCGTGGCTGACGGCAAATGGATTGACAGCAAGGGAACCGATATCAAAGGCTGCGCCGCACTCAAAAAAATTGAGCAGGTCAATTTTACCTAAACCCTTGCAGGCTTTATATGTGTCAGCGGTTATATAGACAGGGATATTGAACCTGCGGCTCAATACCCCTGCCCCTTTGACGTGATCGGTGTGTTCGTGGGTGATGATGATGGCTTTCAGTTCTTCCGGCGTCCGGCCGACGGCAGCCAGCCGACGCTGGATCTCTATGCCTGAAAGCCCGGCATCAACAAGCACGGCAGTATCCGGTGTGGATACGAATACGGCATTCCCCTTGCTGCCGCTGGCAAGGGGACACAGGCAGAAATCGCTATTTTTCAGCGTCTTCTGCATCTTTTTTAGCGGCTTTATAAGAAAGCTTAATTTTCCCGTCCCGGGTGATATCCAGCACCTTGACCTTGATCACTTCGCCTTCTTTAACCACATCGGTAACTTTTTTAACCCGGTAGTCTGCCAGTTCGGAAATGTGAACCAGGCCGTCTGTGCCGGATTTAATGTTTACAAAGGCCCCAAAGTCGGTGATCTTCACCACGGCGCCTTCGTAGATGGCACCGATCTCCGGATCCATGGCAATATCTTTGACCATGGCCACAGCCTTGGCTGAATCTTCTTCATTTTCGGCGGCAATTTTTACAATGCCGTCATCATCCACCTCAATGGTGGTGTTGGTGTCGGCCTGCAGGGCTCGAATCACCTTGCCGCCCGGACCGATAATATCCCGGATCTTATCTTTGTTGATCTGGATGGATACGATCTTGGGCGCATGGGGGGAAATCTCCGTTCTTGCCTGATCCAGGGTATCGAGCATTTTCTCCAGAATATGCAGACGGCCGCCGTTGGCCTGGTTCAATGCATTCTCCATGATCTCTTTGGACAACTCTTTGATCTTAATGTCCATCTGGAGAGCGGTAATGCCCTCTTTGGTGCCGGCAACCTTAAAGTCCATATCACCGAAATGATCCTCGTCTCCGAGGATATCGGAAAGGACAACCGTGTTATTTTCATCGGAGACCAGACCCATGGCAATGCCGGATACCGGTGCTTTAATGGGCACACCGCCGTCCATCAGTGCCAGACAGCCGGAACATACAGTACCCATGGAAGAGGAACCGTTGGATTCCATAACTTCACCCACCAGACGGATGGTGTATTCAAACTCATCATGGGGCGGAATAACCCGGCTCAATGCCCTGTGGGCCAAATTTCCATGGCCGATATCCCGGCGAGACGGCCCACCCGGGCGTTTCACCTCGCCAACGGAATAGGGAGGAAAATTGTAATGGAGCATAAATTTCCGGGTTTCATTATTGGATTCCAGAGTCTCCAGGCGCTGCTCATCCAAGCCGGAACCCAGGGTAAGTACGCCCAGAACCTGTGTTTCACCACGGGTAAACAGCGCAGAACCATGGGGGCGGGGCAGACAGCCCACGTCGCAGGCAATCTGACGGATCTCATCAAAGGCACGGCCGTCAATACGCCGGTTTTCCTTGAGAACAATATCCCTGGACACTTTTTTAACAGTTTTACCGAAAACTTCTTTGATATCTTTGATCTGTTCCGGATATTCAGATTCAAACAGGGCAACCGTTTCATCCTTGAGTGCGCGCAGGGCATCCTGGCGCTCAAGTTTGGTTTTAATCTGAACCTTTTCATGAATCTTGTCCCAGGCCCAGTCCTGAACCTTGGCCTCAAGGGCCTCGTCTTTTTTAGGCGGAATGAATTCGCGTTTTGTCTTGCCCACAGCGTTTTTTAACTCTTCCTGCAAGGCAATGGCAGGCTGCATGGCTTCATGACCAAAGAAAATGGCATCCAGCATATCCTTTTCAGATACGATGTCGGCGCCGCCTTCCACCATGACTACCCCGGTTTTGGAACCGGCCACGGTCAGATCAATGTCGCTTTGTTCCATCTGTGCAGGCGTAGGATTGGCGATAAACTGTCCGTTGACCCGGCCGACCTTAATACCGGCGATGGGGCCGTCAAAGGGGATATCTGAAATTTCAAGGGCCGCAGAGGCCCCGATCATGGCAAGAATACCCGGGTCGCACAATTTGTCCGTGGACATCACGGTTGCGATCACCTGGGTTTCAAAATTGTACCCGTCTTCAAACAACGGACGAATCGGCCGGTCAATGAGACGTGCATTTAAGGTCTCATGTTCCGAAGGCCTGCCGATTTCCCTTCTGAAATAGTTTCCCGGAATTCTGCCGGCCGCATATATTTTTTCCTGATATTCAACGGACAAGGGCAAAAAGCTGAAGTCGTCTTTGGGGTCCTTGGAGGCAACTGCCGTCACAAGTACCACAGTTTCCCCATATTCCACCATCACAGCCCCGGAGGCCTGTTTGGCAATTTTTCCTGTACTGATAATTAATTCTTTACCGCCGATATTGGCTGAAACAATTTTTTCCATAATTTCTCCTAATAAACTTAAAATAGATCGGGCGGCATAAGGTAGGAAAAGGGCTTACATATAATAAACCCGCATGTTTACCATCAAACACGTCATTGCCTGCCAAGGTTGGTTTGATAGCAAAGATGCGAACTTATATAAAAGCCGTTCCCGTCTTGTACCGCCCTGCTGAAAATAAAAACCGGTTTTTGACCCAAAGCGCATCAAAAACCGGTTTAAGAAGATCATCTTATCTTCTGAGTCCGAGCTTCTCAATCAATGAGCGATATCTGTTAATATCTTTCTTCTTGAGATAGTCCAGAAGGCTTCTGCGCCGACCGACCAGGATCAAAAGGCCACGTCTTGAATGGTGGTCTTTTTTATGGGTCTTTAAATGTTCGGTCAGATAGCTGATTCTGTGAGTTAAAATGGCCACCTGAACTTCAGGTGAACCGGTATCGGACTCATGGAGTTTGAATTTTTCAATCATCTCCTCTTTGTTTTCTGCAAGTAGTACCACTGTAACACTCCTTTATTTGGAATAAATTAAAATTTCGATGTCATGCAGATGCAAGCCGTTCACGCAGATTGCCTTTTATCCAATATTCCATTCAGAAAAAAACAAATGAACAGCCCGGACATCGAAGAGGTAGCCTGATATTTTTACCAGCTAACCGTTAAAAACGCAACAATATTTATATGTTTTCCCGGATTTATCCGGACTTACGATGGCCAGTAGATTATCCTCGGAATCCACCATCCGGATATCCGAAACACTGTTTTGGATTTCATCGTCATCACCGGCAAAACCCAGGGTTTCGGGTATGGGAATTTCTTGAACATGCAGGGGTTGACCATGCTTAATTTTACCGGCGGTTTGACTGTCGGCAATGATGGCCGGCAAAAAGGCCAGACATCTGGACATGGATACGAACCGGGCCTCTATATCCAAAGGCGACATTGTTTCAAGGCAGTCAAGCGTCACAGCATCTTCAATTTGAAACTGTCCGGCCCGGGTCCGTCGCAATGCCGACACATAGGCACCGCACCCCAGTGAAGCCCCGATATCATGGGCCAGACTGCGAATATAGGTACCCCCGGAGCATGTCACGGGCATATCAAACACCGGATGACCATCCGCATCCATGCGGAAATTTTCCATGGAAATGGCCATAATCTCAATGGGCCTGGGCGGTTTTTGAATCATTTGTCCCTGACGGGCCAGCTTATACAGGGGCTGCCCTTTATGCTTCAGGGCCGAATAAACCGGAGGAACTTGTTCCTGGGACCCCAAAAAGCCTGAGACCACATCGCTGACCTGATCCGAACGAATCCCGGCAAGCTGCCCGGCAGGCGCCGTGTGGGTAACCGTGCCGGTGCAATCGCAGGTATCGGTTTCAATGCCAAGGGTAACCTGGGCATAATACCCCTTAGCACCTTTTAAAAAATACTTGGAAATCCGGGTAGCCTGCCCCACGGCAATGGGCAGAACGCCTGTGGCAAATGGATCCAGTGTACCTGTATGCCCGATTTTTTTTGCCTTGAGCAGACGCTTGAGCCGGCTGACCACCCTTGCCGAAGAGAGACCTTCGGGCTTATCAACAACAAGAATGCCGCTTTTCATTCAACAGGATCGCCCAAAGCTCCGTCCGTACCTTCGGCGTCCTCGTCCCGATCTTCACCCTTGGGTGCTGCATCAATCAGGGCATCGAGACGGGCTGCCTCATCAAAGGAATCATCGTGGATAAAACGCAGGTCCGGCATGATCCTCAGATCCAGTTTCGGGGCAATGTTTTTCTTGATAAACCCCTTTGATCTCTGGAACCCTTCCAGGGCTTCACGAACTCTTTTTTTACCCCCAAACACAGTGACATAGACATAGGCCAGGGTCAGATCCGGAGACATTCTTACGCCGGAAATCGTTGCCATCTCCATCCTGGGGTCCTGCATCTTTTTGGACAAAAGTTCGGTTATGGTCTGCTGGATCTTAATGGAGACCCGCTCGGCACGTGTATAGGGCTTCATAAATTTATCCTGCTATCCCTGGTATTTGATTTCTTCAACTTCATAACACTCAATGGCATCCCCCACCTTGATATCATTATACTTTTCAAGGCCGATACCACATTCATATCCCTGTTCAACTTCCTTGACATCATCTTTGAACCTGCGCAAAGAAGACAGATCCGTATCACATTTGATAATGCCGTCACGCAGCAGACGTACCTTTTTACCGCGGACCACCTTACCTTCGGTGATGGCGCACCCGGCAATGGTTCCGATTTTGGGTACCACAAAGGTGTCGCGAACCTCGGCCCGGCCGATAATATTTTCCTGGAAGGTGGAAGGCATCATGCCGTCAAGGGCGGCTTTGATATCATTAATCACATCATAAATGATGTCGTAGAACCGCATGTCCACGTTCTCATCTTTGGCCAGTTTACGAATCTGGGGTGTGGGTCGGACATTGAATCCGATGATGATGGCATCGGACACCGCAGCCAGGGATACATCAGACTCGTTGATGGTACCCACGCCGGAATGGACGATTTTAACATCCACCTCTTCCTTGGCCAGGTCTTTGAGGGAATCGTTGAGCGCTTCAATGGAGCCCTGGACGTCAGCCTTAACAATAAGCTTAAGTTCTTTGACTTCGGCGCTGCCAAGATTTTCAAACATCTTCTGCAGATTGGCCCGGCTTTTCTTGGCCAGTTCCTTGGCCCGCTGCTTCTGCATACGATGGGCCGCAATCTGCTTGGCATCTTTGTCAGACGCCACTGCCACAAACTCGTCACCGGCATCAGGAACCCCGGCCAGGCCAACAATCTCCACAGGTGTGGAGGGGCCTGCCGATTCCACCCGGTTTCCGGAATCGTCAATCATGGCCCGGATATGGCCGGAATGGAGTCCACATACAATGGGGTCACCGTCTTTTAAGGTACCCTGTTTTACCAGTACGGTGGCAACAGCACCACGTCCGATGTCCAGGCGGGATTCTACGACGTAACCCGTGGCATTGCGATCCGCATTGGCCTGCAGTTCCAGAACTTCGGCCTGGAGCAGTACCATTTCAAGCAGTTCATCAATACCCTTCCCGGTTTTTGCGGAGACCTTGACAAAAATAACATTTCCGCCCCATTCTTCGGACAATAGATCATGTTCGGACAACTCACGCATAATACGATCCGGGTCCGCACCATCTTTATCCATCTTGTTCACAGCCACCACCACAGGCACGCCTGCAGCCTTGGCATGGTTGATGGCCTCAATGGTCTGGGGCATGACGCCATCGTCGGCCGCCACCACCAGAATAACAATATCCGTTACCTGGGCACCACGGGAACGCATGGCGGTAAATGCCGCATGGCCCGGTGTATCAAGAAAGGTGATGCGTCCGCCGTTGGGTGTTTGCACATTGTAAGCGCCGATGTGCTGGGTGATACCGCCGGCTTCTCCGCTTGTGATCTTGGATTGCCGAATCACATCCAGCAATGAGGTCTTACCATGGTCAACATGCCCCATGATTGTAACCACAGGCGGACATGTTTCCAAATTCCCTTTGTCTTCCTCTTCGTCCACCACATTAAGCAAGGTCTCTTCTTCGAAACTTGCCTTTTCAACTTCAAAATCAAATTCAGCGGCCACAAGGGAGGCGGTGTCATAATCAATGGTCTGGTTCACCGTGGCCATCACACCCAAGCCCATAAGCTTGACAATCATCTCGTTGGCTTTGATGCCCATACGTTTGGCAAGCTCTGCCAGCTCAATGGCCTCATCAATTTTTACGCGGCGTTTAATTGCCTTGGGTGTTGTAATCTGGGTTTTCTGAAACGTGCCCTTTTTGCCTTTGGGATCTTTTCTGCCCTTTTTCTTCCGACCACTGCCACCCCTACCCTGGTAGAGGTCATTGCCTTCCACCACAGATTTTTTCTTACGCCGTTTTTTCCTGGACCCGGGATCATCATCGGATTGAAGGTCCTCACGGTTCCGTCCACGCTTACGCTCATTGGGCGCAACTGACGGCACAACAAACTCTTCTCGTGGGTCATCCGGTACAGCTGCGTCAACTGCTGGCGGTTTACGAACGGGCCGCTCATGACCATTTCCCGATCCGGAATGATTCTCCCCGGCTTTCATCCGTTTTATATTTTCCAAAACTGCGGGATCCGCAACTCTGACGATCTTGGCAGGAGTTGTTTTTTTCTTTTTCTTTTTACGTTTACCCTGCCCATTATCCTCTTCCATGGATTCATCTTCATCAGGCTGCGCCGTATCCTGTTTTTGTTCTGGGGGGGCTGGCTTCTTATCGTCCACGGATGCCGGAGAGGGAGTTTCCTTCCCGGGATCTGTCGGTTCAGGTGTACTGGTTTTATCTTCGGATTTGATTTCCGCAACCTTTCCCACAGGGGTTTCTTCGGCCTCCTTCGCCTGGGCGTTTACAACCGTCTCATTTTCAACGGGGGGCTTTTCAATCTTCTTTTCCACATCCACAGCTGCTTTTACAGGCTCTGGCTTGGGCGGCGTTTCAACCTTTGCAGGTCTAATAATTTTGGCAGGCTCGCTATTTTTGGACATAACTTTTTTTGCAGGCCGTTTTACCGGCTTCTCTTTTTTGGGTTCCGGCGCAACATCACCGTCCTTGGAAACAGAGGGCTCGGACTTGGCATCGGCACGCTCTTTGGAATACTGAGCCTTTTCTTGATCACCAGAATCCATCACAGTCGGCTCTTCGGCTTCAAGTGAATCATCCATATCCTCATCCTTCTCTATTTCATCTGCCTGGGATGCCGTCTTTGACCTTCGCCTGCGGATTACCGAAGGCCGGACTTTAACCTCATTGGAGCGCTTCTTTTTACCCAGCAAATTCTGCTTGACAGCCGCGACGTCACTGCTACCCAGAGCACTCATATGGCTTTTAACATCTATTTCCAGCTCTTTAAGCTTTTCAAGAAGCTGTTTGTTTGTCATGTTCAGATCTTTAGCTAACTCGTATACCCTGACCTTGGCCATTCGTTGCCCCCAGTAATCCTCTATAGTTGATTCTTTTGAAATTCGTTCCCCGCGTTACCGATGCAACATTCCTCATTCATCTGTTTCTTCAACCGGTCCTTCTTCAGCGTCAGCAAACGTTTCCCCTTCACCGGCATAGTCTTGCATATCCGTGTCGGTATCCTGGGAAGGTGCAGGCTGCCGCATCTCCTCCCGGGCCCTTTTCCGTTCTTGTTCCATCAAATGCCCGGCTTCGTCTACCATTGCCTGGGCATCTTCCACGGAGATATCTAAAAAGGCGGCAATATCCTCGGGCATGGCATCCATGATATCCAGAAACGAAGCATACCCGGCCTTGAACAACAACTCTGCGGCGGACAGCCCCACTGTGGACAGCTTCATTAAACTGTCATACCCCTCTTTGACCTCACGGCTGTACTCTTCCTCACTGGTGACCTCAAGATGCCAGCCGGTGATTTCACAGGCAAGGGAGACATTCTGACCGCCCTTGCCAATGGCAATGGAGAGATATTCATCATTGACAATCACCTCCATAGACCGGTTGTCTTCATCAATGATAACCCTTGCGATTTCCGCCGGGGACAGGGCATTGCAGACAAATCTTGCAACGTCGGGACTCCACTGAACAATGTCTATCTTCTCGCCCCGCAGCTCCTGAACAATATTTTGAACCCGATTGCCCTTAACACCCACACAGGCCCCCACAGGGTCCACATCGGAATCAATGGAGGAGACAGCTATTTTTGCTCTGACACCGGGCACACGGGCAGCCCCACGGATGGAAACAATACCCTCTGCCACCTCAGGCACCTCGGTTTTAAACAACTCAACCAAAAATTCCGGATGGGTCCTGGATAAAATAATCTGGGCGCCTTTGGACTCTTCGAGCACATCAAGGACATACGCACGGATGCGGTCCCCACGCTTATAGCTTTCTTTGGGCATCTGCTCCCTTGGCCGCAGTACCGCCTCTGCCTGGCCCAGGTTGATAATGATGGCCCCCCGGTCAAACCGTTGGACAATACCGTTAATTATTTTGCCTTTTTTGTGGATGAAATTTTCATATACGGCATTACGCTCTGCTTCCCGCATTTTCTGAATGATCACCTGCTTGGCGGACTGGGCCGCGATACGGCCAAACTCCTCGGTATCCATCCGAATCCCCAAAGAGTCACCGATTTCACATTCGGGATCGAATTCCAACCCTTCTTCCAGGGTTAATTCGCTGTCCGAATACTCAACCTCTTCAACCACCTCTTTAAAATGGAAAACTTCAACATCTCCGCTTTTCTCATCATAATGGACTTCGATATCCGCCCGTGGGCCGATTTTTTTTCTGGCGGCAGAAACAATGGCCTCTTTCAGGGTATTAATAAGAATTTCAGCATCAATACCTTTTTCACGGCTTACCTGATCGATCACCCTTTTTATGTCTGTAATAAACATGTTACATGCTCTCCATTTTACTGACCTGCGAGAATTGCTCTCATGATATTGGATCCGGAAACATCAAAGGACTTGCCGTCGACTGCAATCGTAACAGAGTCATCATTTGTCTTCTCAAGAATTCCGGTGAATTTTCTTCTTCCCTCCACAACGTCATGGGTTTCGATTTTGATTTTCTCACCCTGGAATCTGATGAAATCCGCCTTTGTTTTCAAAGGACGATTTGGACCTGGGGATGAGACTTCCAGGCGATAAGGACCGATATCTTCAATATGGATATCTATCAAATCTCCAAGCTCCCGACTGACGGCCACACAATCATCCAGGCCAACCCCGGTGGACTTGTCCATATAAATTCGCACAAATTTCTGCCGGTTATGCACGACACATTCAATATGCACCAACTCCAACCCCATAGAGTCAATCAGGGGTTCGGCCACAGCCTCAATCTGCTGTTCAACGATGCCGTATTTTTTAGGATTTATAAATGTCATAACCTTGCAGCAATCTTCCTTTTTCCACAAATACAAAAACGGGCAGATGCCCGTTCCAGATACTAAAAAACTCAAAAAATCCTCACCGAAATATCAGGTTCAGATCATACTTTCCCCCAAACAAGTGGAACAAATCTGCCAGCCCATATCAATATGATTTGGAGCGGGCAACGAGGTTCGAACTCGCGACATCAAGCTTGGGAAGCTTGCACTCTACCAACTGAGTTATGCCCGCATTTTAGCGGCTAAATATAGCAAGGCACATTAAATTTGTCAACACTCTTGTTATATTAGCGCATTTTTCTTTTATACCGGTCTCCCCGGCCGATTACAACACACTTGAACGATCTTGAACTATCCGGGTAGTCCCGCGTTAAAATCATTGATGAGCTTCTGGGACAGTTGATCATGGATCTTTTTAATATTTTTCTCTGTCAGGGTTTTTGAAGCAGAGCGATAAACAATTCTGAAAGACAGAGACTTGTTGTCTTCACCAATGTTCTGGCCTTCAAACACATCAAATAAAAAATAATCTTCAATCAAACCCTGTTTTTGGGCAAACGTTGAAATGGCCTCCATCATGGATCCCACCTCAACACGTTTTGACACAATGAAAGTCATATCCCTGGAAATTGAAGGAAATTTGGGCAGCCCAACCGCTTGAATGGCAGCCGGAACCACGCTTTCAAAACTATTCATATCCAGGTCAAAAACATAAGCATCCTGTTTTAAACCAAAGGCCGATCCCACACCCGCTGAAATTTTACCCAGCGTACCGAGAACCTGACCGTTTTTAACAACCTTGGCACCATATCCCGGCTCAAAATAAGGGCAGGTTTCCGCATCCGTTCTTTCATAAACAACGCCGGAGATCTGAAGCGCATCCAACAAGCCTTGCACAACACCCTTTAGGTCGAAAAAATCAACCGATTCCTTTTTGGAATACCATGTTTGATCCCAGCGATATCCGGTGATGAGCCCGCCAACCACTTCGACCTCTTCGGGTTGCTCACCAGGAGCGACATCAAAAAAGGTTTTGCCGACTTCAAACAACTGGAGCGTATCCACCTGCTGGGCCGTATTTCTGGCCATGGATTCCAATAATCCAGGGAGAATGGACGTTCTAAGGACCGACATCTGATCGGAAATTGGATTTAGAATCTCAACCATCCGGGTTCTTTTATCCGGATTTTCAATACCCAAGCGCCCACAGGCGTCCTTGCGAATAAAATTGTAATTAATGGCCTCGCAAAATCCAAACCCAGGCAAAACCTGACGGATTTTGCTACGCAACACCAACCTGCTGCTTAGAGGGCGTCCCTTTGCTTTTACCAAAGGATAACTGGTTTCAATTTTATTATATCCCCACAACCGGGCCACTTCCTCGGACAAGTCTTCGGGTCGGGTCACATCCACCCGAAAAGATGGGACATGAACCCGCAGAACGCCTTCACCTCCCTGGTCCGGAGTTTTCTCCACCCCGAAATCCACGGAGGTCAAAATCTGAGCCATTTCATCTGCGGAAAATGAAGTTCCCAAACGCACATTCAATGCTTCGGGCCTCACATTAATGGTAACCGGCTGGATCTTGACGGGATTTTCATCAATGAGTTCTTTGGCAATGGTCGCCGAACACACCTGAGCCATCAATGAAACAGCTCTTTTCAAAGCAAACATGGTACCTTCGGGATCCACACCGCGCTCAAACCGATGAGAAGCATCCGAAGAAATACCCGTCCTTTTTGCAGTACGCCGGATGGACACAGGATTAAAATATGCACTCTCAACAAGCACTCGGGTGGTCGCATCCGTAATCTCAGAATTTTCGCCCCCCATAACACCCGCAATGCCCACAGGCTTTTCACCATCGCAGATCATGAGCATTTCAGGTTCAAGTTTGTGAACTTTGGAATCAAGCGTCGTAAACGCCAGGGAGGAATCGCCTGGTTTGCCGGCTGTTCTGATGACAATATTGCTTTTGGCAATATTATCATAATCAAAGGCATGCAAAGGCTGTCCGGTTTCCATCATAACGAAGTTGGTAATATCCACGACGTTATTTATCGAAGAGAGTCCAACCGCCTCAAGGCGTTGTTTCAGCCAAAGCGGAGAAGGACCGACCTTAACGTCAAAAAGCATGCCCGCGGTATATCTTGGACACAATTGAGGGTCTTGGATTTCTACGGACACAAAATCGTGAATAGACCGGGAATCCATTTGGGATTCCGAAAACGTCACATCCGGAAGGACCACCTTATTCTTGGGGTCGCTAAACGCCCCGATTTCTCTCGCCACCCCGATAAGACTTAGACAGTCCGGGCGGTTGGGGGTCAAATCAATCTCAAAAACGGCATCATTCAACGTCAAGGCAGATGCAAGGGGGGTCCCGGCAACAAGATCTCCTTCAAGATCCATAATACCAGCCGCATCATTGGCCAGCATCAATTCCGCGGCAGAACACAGCATGCCATGGGACGGCTCGCCCCGCAGCTTGCTTTTCTTTATTTTGAAGTCGCCGGGCAGCGTGGCGCCAGGCAAGGCACAGGCGACATACATACCTTCCCTGACATTGGGTGCACCACAAACAATAGGAGAAAGCTCCCCTTTTCCAATATCCACAACACAGCAGGTAAGCTTGTCGGCATCGGGATGTTGCCTGGCCTCTACAACCTGGCCCACAATCACATTGTCCAGGTAATCATAAAGGCTTTCCACTCCATCCACTTCAAGGCCGGCCATGGTCAGCCTGTCGGATATTTCCTGGGGATCAAGATCAATGGGAATATATTCACGCAACCAGCTTAAACTGACTTTCATAATTAGAACTGCCCTAGAAAACGCATGTCGTTTTCAAAATATTTTCTGATATCATCAATTCCGTACTTGAGCATGGCAACCCGTTCCATGCCAAGGCCAAAGGCAAACCCTGTATATTTATGGGTATCATAACCGACATTTTCAAACACAGCAGGGTGAACCATACCGGCGCCTAAAATCTCAATCCAGCCGGTCTTTGAACACACCCGACAGCCCTTACCCTTGCACATAACACAGCGGATATCCACTTCCGCACTGGGTTCGGTAAAAGGAAAAAAACTGGGCCTGAACCGCAATGACGTATCCTTATCAAAAAACTGCTGGACAAACGTAGTCAGCACCCCTTTTAGATCCCCAAAAGAGATGTTTTTGTCCACCATGAGCCCCTCCACCTGATGAAACATCGGGGTATGGGTCAAATCCGAGTCACAGCGAAACACCTTTCCCGGGGAAATAATGCGCACAGGCGGCTCAGTTCTTTCCATTACCCGGGGTTGGGAACCCGACGTATGGGTTCTCAAAACAATATTTTCAGACACATAGAAAGTATCCTGCATGTCCCTTGCCGGATGATATGGGGGAATATTCAGAGCCTCGAAGTTATAATAATCGGTCTCAACTTCCGGACCTTCGGCAATGTCAAACCCCAGGCGCAGAAAAATACCGCAAATCTCGTCTATTACCTGGGTAATCGGGTGCAACGCGCCTTTTTTAACCGCACGTCCGGGCAGGGTAATATCGATACCTTCCGCACCATCCGCCGCGCCGGCTTCGAGATCGGATTTGGCCTGCTGCACCGCTTTTTCAAGCTTAACTTTCAGCAGATTACCATTTCTCCCTGCAGCAGGACGTTCGTCCACAGGCAGAGAGGGAATATTGCGCAAAAAAGCGGTAAGCACGCCCTTACGACCCAAAAAGTGGGTGGAAATAGATTCAAGCTCATCCGTCGAATCTGCCGCGCCGATTTGTTCCAGGGCCTGTTTTTCAATGTCTTGGAGATTGTTTTGCAAGGTTCCCCCGAAAATACGCAGTTAGTTTAATTGGGCAGACACCTGGGAAGCCAGCTGAGAAAATCCCGCAGGATCAGACACCGCCAAATCAGCCAGAACCTTTCTATCCAATTCACTGCCGGCAAGCTTCAGCCCATTCATGAACCGGGAATAGGACAACTCGTTCATACGTGCACCGGCATTAATACGGACAATCCACAATTTTCTAAAATCTCTTTTTCTTGCCCGACGGTCCCGAAAGGCATACATCAATGCTTTATCCACTGCGTCTGCAGCTGTTCTGTAAAGTTTGCCTCTTCCGCCTCTAAAACCCTTTGCCAGTTTAAGCACCTTATTGCGGCGCCGTCTTGCCTTAAAACCTCTTTTAACTCTCATTTTTTCTGCACTCCTTATAAACCATCAACCGACCATTTGGTTGACCGGCACTCATTTCAATATATAAAAACGCCTTCGGCATCACTTAACCGTAAGGCAGCATCCGGCGAACCTCTTTCATGTCAGATCCCGCAACAATCTGGGGCTGACGAAGGCTTCTTTTCCGTTTGGTTGTTTTCTTGGTCAGAATATGACTGGCATGGGATTTGCGGAATTTATATTTACCCGACCCGGTTTTTTCAAACCGTTTGGCAGCCGCACGGCATGTCTTGATTTTTGGCATAACTAAATCTCCTGAAAATTCATAACTATTATAAAAACTAAAGGCGGTATATAGGCAATATACCACCACACATAAAGATCCCTTTGACACCAAAAGGTCTGTACAAAAAGCCCGAAACAGATAATTGGTGATTATTTGGGACCAAGCAGCATGGTCATGACCCGCCCTTCAAACTTGGGGAGCTGTTCCACCTGGGCAAAATCTTTGGTAATCTCCACTATTTTTTCCAGGACGGCGTTGGCCTGCTCCTTGAGCATAAACTCACGCCCCCTAAAAACCAGGGTTATTTTTACCTTATCACCACCGCAAATAAATTTCTCTATGTGCCGAGCCTTGGTTGCAAGATCATGGTCATCTGTTTTGGGACGAACTTTGATTTCCTTGATCTGAACACTTTTCTGCTTCCTTTTGGCTTCCTGTTTTTTCTTAGTCAGCTCGTACTTATACTTTCCATGATCCATTATTTTACAGACAGGGGGCTTGGCATCCGGAGACACCTCAACCAGATCCAGTGCTTCGCCTTCAGCAATACGTAACGCCTCAGCAATAGACACAACGCCTATCTGTTCGCCATCAGAACCAATAACCCGTACCTCATTAGCTCTGATCCCCTTATTCACTCTTGTCTGATCTTGCTTAACTCGCTTAGTAGATATTTTAACCTCCCGCCGAAGCACAAATTATAATCATGTCAATACAACAAGCATAACCTTTGAATTATATATAGAATAGCTATACAAATCAAGAATTATTTATTTTAGCCCTGAATCACACCATTGATTATTTCTTAGGACTCACGCCATTGATTAAGCGTATATGATTCCAAAAGACTGTCTTTCCAATATAAATTAGCATCTTTATTAAAGAAATTATAAAAAAGATCAAGACTTTTTTTGCGTAGTATATGGGGAACGATCTTAATTTGCGCATCCCTATATAATGGCGCCAAATCATCTCTATCCAGACCGGTACCGCCGCCCATCACATCTTCATAGGCAAATACCACCGTGCGGATACCCGACAGAATAATTGCAGCAAAGCACATCAGACACGGCTCCATGGTACAAAAAAGCACGGCGCGCTCAGGGACAAAGCGGTCACGGGATGATTCAAGCGCCTTAAGCGCACGTATCTCTGCATGATCAATTTCACTAAAAAACGACAGGTCTCCCGATGTGCCGGCCCTGGAGCCTGTTGCAATCACCTGATCGCCCTGCACAATCACACAGCCAACAGGAAACTGCCCTTGGTCAAACGCTTTTCGGGCCTGCTCTAAAGCCTGCTCCATAAAAAACTCGTAGTTCAAAAACACTCCTTTTCTTGCTTTTTTTATTAAATGCTGTATTTAATTTTATTTTTATTTTATTTCAATACTGTTTTGATGAATACAACACCCCCCCAAATAAAACAAACTCCCAGTATCAGGGAAAGCTTCCAGCAGCGGGAGCACAATTTCCTGTCAGAATACGGCACACCAAGCACCAGCGGCAAACGGCGACACCCCGACATTGCCCCCGGGAACATCAGAACTCCGTTTCAATTAGATCGGGATCGGATTGTATACTCCAATGCCTTCAGGCGGCTGAAATACAAAACCCAAGTTTTTCTATCGCCGTTGGGAGACCATTATCGAACCCGGCTTACCCACACCTTAGAGGTGTCGGAAACAGCAAGAAATATTGCCCGGGCCATGCGCCTGAACGAAGATCTTGCTGAAGCCGTGGCCCTGGGGCATGATCTAGGACATACACCGTTTGGTCATGGCGGAGAAACAGCCCTGATCCAAATACATTCCCCCCACTTTACCCACTCCGACCAAAGCCTAAGAGTTGTGGATGTGCTGGAAAACAGGGGGAAGGGCCTGAATCTCACCACCCAGGTCAGAGACGGCATCCTTAAACACTCCAAGGGGTTTGGCAACATTATCCCGGCAACCCCAGGTGAAACAGCCTCCACCATTGAGGGGCGGATTGTGCGTGTGGCCGATATTATTGCATATCTGAACCATGACCTTGATGATGCGTTAAGAGGAAAAGTCATTTCCAAAGATGAGGTACCCAGCATCTGCATTCGAAAACTTGGCACAACCCACTCCGCCCGGGCATCGACAATGATGGAACAGCTGGTTTACAACAGTGGGCCCCAAAACGGAGAATTTATTCTAAATATGGGTGAAGAGACCATGGAAGCCATGACAATCCTGAGAAAATTTCTCTTTGAAAAGGTATACCGATCTCCGGAAGTTCATGGAGAATTTATAAAAGCCAAAAAAGTCATCATCGGCCTTTATCAATATTTCATGGAAAATCCCGACGAAATGCAAAAAGAACTGGAAAAAATGGAAATGGCCCCATGGGATTCCACAAAAAACAAACTGAAACGTTCGGTGTGTGATGTCATTGCCTCTATGACGGATCGCTACGCACTCAAACTGTATGCGCGCTTGTTTTTCCCTAATCCTCTAGTTTAAAAAAATAGTTTAGAAAATAAATACAAAAGACTGTCATGACACATACCCCGGAACATTTTTCAACACTGGTCGAACTCTACCAAGATATGGACAAAACGTGGAATCAGGTTGCCGAACAATACGAATTTCAATGCAACGGATGTGAAGACAACTGCTGCCTTTCCCTGTTTTTCCACCACACCCACGCAGAGGTATCTTTTCTGCAATATGGATTTCAGACATTACCCCCAAAAGACCAGGCGCACATACTGAACCTTAGCCGGGACTACTGCAACCAAACCTTTTCTGATGCGGCAGAACAGCACAACCAGCCAACATCAAAGAAAATCCCCTGCCCGTTGCTCAAAGAGGAGCGATGCGGCCTTTACGACTTTCGACCCATGATATGCCGGATGCACGGCCTTCCCCACGAGCTGCACAGACCCGGATTCAATATCATCAAAGGACCCGGCTGCTATGCCGGACACTTTGACAGACGCACATATATTCCTTTTGACCGCACCCCGTTTTATAAGCGGATGGCCGCCATAGAGATGACATTCAGGCAATTGACAGGCAAAACCGGAAAAATTAAAAAAACCATCGCTCAAATCATTATGGATTCGACACCGGACTAAAAAAAAACAGACACAAAGGCACCTTGACAGTGCGAAAACATTCCTATAATTTATTAAAAAGTTAACACCTTAAAAATTTTATATAAAACGTTCCGTTTTATCTGAACACCAAACCAGCACCTTTGGAGAAAATTTAATGTCAAGCGGCTTATACATCACCGCCACCCAGGCGGGTGCCGGCAAATCAGCCATCGCCTTAGGCGTAATGGAAATGCTTTTTCGAAAACTGGAGCGTGTGGGCTTCTTCAGACCCATCATCACCAAAGACCCGGAAGATGCCTGGGACCTGGATATTGAACTGATGTCCAGCCAGTACCACCTTGACCGCCCCTATGCCACCATGTACGGCGTCACCAAAAATGAAGCGGATCAGTTGCTAAGCCATGGAAAAAAAGACGAGCTCTTAGAAAAAATCATTGAGAAATACAATGAGGCCAAAGAAAAATGCTCTTTTATTCTGTGCGAGGGAACCGATTTTGTCTCTTCCACCACCGGTGTGGAATTCGACATTAATGCGACGATTATCCAGAATCTAAACTGCCCTGTGCTCCTGGTGGCGGACGCACACAATAAGTCCATGGAGGAGGCCGCCACACTCACCGGCATGTCCCTGGATTCATTAAGGAGCAAGGGCTGCCACATCCTATGCACCATCATCAACCGGGTAACACCAGCCTATCACTCCGGAATCGTTGATTATTTCAAACAAACCAACTTGTTCCCCGATCAACTGATATACGCCGTTCCCGAGGAAGAGGCCCTGGCCAACCCGACCATTTCAGAAGTTGCAAGCGCACTGGGCGCAAGAGTACTCCTCGGAAGCAAGCAGCTCTATCGCCATGCACGATGCTTCACCGTTGCCGCCATGCAATTGACCAACCTGCTCGGCAGAATTGAACACGGCACCCTGATTATCACCCCCGGGGACCGGGTCGATGTGATTGTGGGGTGCCTGGCATCGCTGTCTTCGGCTTCCATCGAAAATATTTCCGGCATCGTTCTGACCGGCGGACTTATCCCCGAAGGACCGGTATGGGAACTGATCAAGGGCATACCGAATGCCGTTCCCGTAATCAGCGTCACTGAGAACACCTTTCCCACCGCCCTAGCTGTGGAAAAAATCAGAGGGTCGATCTCCCCGTACGATGATAGAAAAATAATCCGGGCCCTGGCGTTATTTGAACAGCATGTGGACATCGACCGGATGATGGACAAACTCATCACCACGGACTCGACGATCATGACGCCGAAAATGTTTGAATACGAGCTTATTCGCAAGGCCCGGAAGTTCAAAAAACGCATCGTTCTGCCCGAAGGAGATGAAGACCGCATATTGCGTGCTGCTGAAACCATTTTGCGACGTGGCATTGTTAACCTCACCCTGCTGGGTAATGAAAAAAAGATCCGTCAGAAAATCAGACAGCTTGGCATGCGCATGGAAGGATTTGAAATTATTGATCCCGAAAAATCCGAACGGCTCGAAACCTATGCCCGGGTATATTGCGAATTAAGAAAGCACAAGGGCATGACCATTGAAAATGCCAGGGACCGGGTGACGGACGTCAACTATTTCGGCACCATGATGGTACACATGGGCGATGTGGACGGCATGGTATCCGGCGCTGTCCACAGCACGGCTGCCACCATCATCCCCTCATTTGAAATCATTAAAGCCAAAAACCCGCAGACCCCGGTATCAGGACTGTTTTTCATGTGCCTGCCGCACAGGGTCTTAGCCTATGGCGACTGCGCCATCAATCCGGACCCCAATGCCGAACAGCTTGCAGAAATTGCCATCACCTCGGCGGAAACTGTAAAAATGTTCGACATCGAACCAAGAATTGCCATGCTCTCATACTCCACAGGCACCTCGGGCAAAGGCAAGGATGTTGACAAGGTCAGGGAAGCCACCAGGATTGTTCAGCAAAAACGCCCGGACCTGCTCATTGAAGGCCCCATCCAATATGACGCAGCCATAGAACCCGATGTGGCAAAAACAAAAATGCCCGACTCCCCTGTGGCGGGCCGGGCAACGGTTTTTATTTTTCCGGACCTGAATACAGGCAACAACACATACAAGGCCGTGCAGCGATCATCAGGGGCCGTAGCCATTGGCCCGACCCTGCAGGGTTTAAACAAACCGGTGAATGACCTGAGCCGGGGATGCCTTGTGACCGACATCATCAACACAGTGGCAATCACAGCCATCCAGGCCGCCGAGCAGGATATGAAAAACCAGGCCTAATAACTGAACGATCCTCTTGTGTTTGGACTCAAAGTTGCCCAGATGTAAGGCGCGGAAAAATTTGCAACCAGAGCATACTAATATATGTGAGGCTTGCAAATTTTTCTGCAACGCCGCAGGTGGGGGACTTTTCGTTCAAACACTAGTGGGCATGGACCTGATTTTCATACACCGCTTTATAACGCTCTTTGGTGTAATAGATAAATTCCTGAAGAACAGATGAAAAATATTTATCCTTATGCCAGATCGTATAAAAGGAACGGGAAAATTTAAAATCTTTTATCTTGAGGCGAAACAACTGTCCGGACAAAAGCTCATTCATTACCGAAATTCTGGACAGACAGCTTAACGCCCCTTTGTTACAAAGCACCGACTTTACCGCTTCCGTATGCCCGACCTCCAAAAAGGGTTTAAACCGTTTTTTATATTTCTCTATATGATAAAGAAATACCTCCCGGGTACCGGACCCCTCTTCCCGGAAAATCCAGCGCTTTGATAAAAGCTCATCCATGCAGTAATCTTCATCAATAACAAGATCCGGATCACCCGTCACCACATACAATTCATCAAGGCCAAGCACCTCCCGCTCGATCTCGGTACTGTTGTAGTCGCCCTCAACAAATCCGATATCCAATTCACCGTCCTCAATAAGCTTGCCGATTTCTATGGTATTCCCGGTTATTTTCTCCACCCGAACGCCTTCATACAGCTCGGCAAACTCATAAATAATCTGGGGCAGGATGTAGTTGGCAATGGATGAACTGGCACCCACCTTGATATCTCCGACCAAATCCTGATCCCTGAACATGGACTCGCTTTCCCGCAGTCCAAGAACAAGGGGCTCCACCATCCTGAAAAAATAGCGCCCGTTTTCATTCACCACCAGCCGTTTGTGGATGCGGTCGAACAATAACTTACCCAATGTCTCTTCAAGGGATTTTATGGCCATGGATACAGCGGATTGGGTCAGGCCGAAATCCTTGGCCACCTGGCTTAAATGGGGTGTTTTCACAAGCGCAAGAAACAATTCAAGTTGCCTTAATGTCAATAGCATACCTCCACAGACCTGCTTGGCAAGGATATCCACACAGGCCTTTAGACGTTGAAACAAAAAAATGAGGGAACTTGCAATATTAAGACAACTATATCACGCTGGAGGTTTTACCCAAAGCCCATATTCAAAAATATTGATTATTTTGTTCAATTTTTTGAATACAGATACTTAGACGCCCCCAAATAGCCCCAGACAGCCATCACAGAAGATAAGCCATAAAAACTTAAACGATTCCCGGAGGCATGGGCGGAACCGGTGCGCCGCCCAGGATAAACCCCCCGTCGATACGCAGAGTGGCACCGGTCATATAAGGGGCATCTTTGATAATAAAATTAACGGCCTTGACGACATCGGAAACCTGGCCGGTCCGGCCGAGCAAGGTATGCTCTATCAAAGAACGTTTTTCCGCATCCGTCAGCACCTCCCGCCACCCCCGGGTTCCCTGGGCATGGCGGGTTTCAAATATACCCAGCATCAATTCATTCACCCGCACCAACGGTGCCCCCATTCTGGCCCATGTCTCGGTGAGGATGCCAACCCCACGATTGGCAGCTGAATACCCCTCGTTAAAAACCAGGGCAGCAGGACCGGACCGGCCGGTGATGGCCGCAACAGAAGAGATATTAATAACAACGGCGTCATGGCCGGCCTTGAGTAAGGGGAACATCGCCTCAAAAACCCAGCGTTTGGCTTTAAGCGTCGTTTCAATCTCCAGGTCCCATTGATCTTCAACATATGCGCCGTGAACCGTAGGCCATCCGCCGCGCTCAATGTTGTTCACCAGAATATCCAGGCGCCCATACCGATCTTTTATAAACGCTGCCAGCCGTTCAATATCATCGGTGTTACGCAAATCCGCATTTATTATATTGTGCTGGGCACCTGTCTTTTCAAAGGCCGCCTCCATATCACAAAAGGCATCGGGCCAGTCATGGCGTGTCAGGACAAGACTCACCCCCTGGCGGGCAAGGTCGAGGCCAATCCCCTTGCCAATGCCCTTGACCGCCCCAAGCACCAATGCCACTTTCCCTTTGATTTCCATAATTTTCAACCCTGAATTTCCAGATCCTTTCCAAACAACTGATATTTTAACCAGGCAATACCAAAATTAAGCAGACTTAAATCATCGGTCACAACCTTATCCACATTTCCTGCAGGCAGATCCAGAGAACCAAGCAACCCATTCTCCTTAATTTGAACCCTGAAATCATCCAGATCATACAGCGCCATATAAAAAAGATCTTCTTCAGCACCTTCAAGTTTTCCCGGCCGAATCTGGTTTTTAAGGCTGATCAGTTCAAGAATTTTATCATTTTCCCTGTTGTGGGCGATCACATCCTGACCTTCGAGCCACTGGGCGATGGTTTTATCCCCCTGGAGACAAAAACCTTTGCAGTGCTCCTCTTCAATCAAAGCAAAATACTCGACATTTGCTCCTGTCCGTCTGTCCTTGGCAACGGCCCGGGCCAAAGGATACATCCGGCATGAAGCCGGGCGATCTCTATATATTGAACAGCCTGCCTCGGTCACAAAAGGACAGGCATGGCCCGTGGCTGGATTGGGTTTAAACGTGAGCACCGGCAAACCCGATCCAGGCCCGGTATGCCGGGATGTATATTTTTGCAGAAACTGCCCGGACGGCAAATTTACCGCATTTTTCATTCTCAACACATCATATGGCGTCAAGGCTTGATTCAAATCCCTGCAGCACTGATTAAAGCAAGGGTTCTCCGGGCTGCAGTTAAATTGCATAGGATCATCCAAGGCCACAGGTAACATTTCATCGTTCATTTTTTTCCCTTTATTATTTTAAAATTATGCTATACAACGGTTTCTCGATAATCGGCGGATAAATTACCAGGATATTGTTGGTTTTTCCAGCTGATTTTAACGTATGTATTCACAATATATAGTGCTTTAGACACCCATCAAAACATATATATTGTCTATACTATAATCATTCAAAAAAATTGAAGAAATCATTAAATCATTTTTTTTGAATTTTCTTGACACAGACCTTGTCAGGGTGTTATTCCCATATCATTTGTTCGGAGGGGGAAGGCATAATTGAATGAAATTTTAAAGGAATTCAAGCCATCAACCTCAAATGCTAAATGTTTTAAATTACAGGCCTTTTGAAACTTTCGGCAGGCCTTAATCTAGATAGAAATAAATTGTCGCACAACGGTATTTGTGCAATTTTGTTAACCTACATTTATGGAGGTATTTTAAATGCCATCTTTTGTAATCGCAGAAAAATGTGACGGCTGTAAAGGCGGAGATAAAACCGCATGCATGTACATCTGCCCCAATGACCTGATGGTTCTGGATGCAAATGCAATGAAAGCTTACAACCAAGAACCCGATCAGTGCTGGGAATGCTACTCTTGCGTAAAAATTTGCCCTTCCCAGGCCATCGAAGTAAGAGGTTACTCTGACTTCGTACCCATGGGCGCTTCTGTACAGCCCATGATGGGTACTGAGGACATTATGTGGACCTGTAAGTTCAGAAACGGCGTTGTAAAACGCTTCAAGTTCCCCATCAGAACCACTCCCGAAGGTGAAGCCAACGCTTATGAAGACCTGAAGGGTAAAGACCTGTCTTCCGGTCTGCTTTCCACTCAGGAAGCTGACGGTTATGTATTGGTTACTCCTTCCGAACTGGCCTAAGGTTGCTTAAATTTAATTCTGATACTTATAAAATTTTTGGAGGTATATAATGGCATTACCTAATAAACCTGCTGGTGAAATTAAAGTTGTTAGAGAGCCAGAGGTAGAAAAAAGAGACGTTGATGTTCTTATCATCGGCGGTGGTATGGCTGCCTGCGGTACTGCATTTGAGATCAAAAAATGGGCTGACGACGACACCAAAATTCTTTTGGTTGACAAAGCCGCCCTCGAACGGTCCGGCGCTGTTGCCCAGGGTCTGTCCGCTATCAACACCTACATCGGCTCCAACAAACCTGAAGACTACGTCCGCATGGTTCGTAATGACTTGATGGGTATTGTTCGTGAAGACTTGATCTTTGACCTTGGCCGTCACGTTGACGACTCCGTACATTTGTTCGAAGAATGGGGACTTCCCATCTGGAAAAAAACCGACGACGGCAAAAACCTCGACGGTAAAAAAGGCCAGAAAGCCGGTACACTTAAAGCTGGTGCCACTCCTGTACGTACTGGTAAATGGCAGATCATGATCAACGGTGAATCCTACAAGAGAATCGTTGCTGAAGCTGGTAAAAAAGCCCTTGGTGCCGATAACATTCTTGAAAGAGTTTTCATCGTTGAAATCCTCAACGACAAAAATGATCCCAAAAGAGCTGCCGGCGCAGTTGGTTTCTCCGTACGTGAAAACAAAGTTTACATCATCTCTGCAAAAGTTATGATGGTTGCTTGCGGTGGCGCGGTTAACATTTACCAGCCCCGTTCCGTTGCTGAAGGTAAAGGTCGTGCATGGTATCCCGTATGGAATGCTGGCTCCACTTACACCATGGCTCTTAGAGCAGGTGCTGAACTTTCCATGATGGAAAACCGTTTCACCCCCGCTCGTTTTAAAGATGGTTACGGCCCTGTTGGTGCCTGGTTCCTTCTGTTCAAAGCTAAAACCGTTAACGGTCTTGGTGAAAACTATGCCGGTTCCGCTGATGCCAAAGCTGAGCTTGAAAAATATGCTCCCTACGGAACTGCTGCCGTAACACCCACCTGTCTGCGTAACCATCTGATGATGAAAGAATACAAAGAAGGTCGTGGTCCCATCATCATGGAAACCACCAAAGCACTTGCTGCTCTTGGCGAAACCATGGACAAAAAAGAACTGAAACATCTCGAGTCAGAAGCTTGGGAAGATTTCCTTGACATGTCCGTTGGTCAGGCTGGTCTGTGGTGTGCTACCAACACCGAGCCCGAGAAAAAAGACTCCGAAATTATGCCGACCGAACCGTACCTGTTGGGTTCTCACTCCGGTTGCTGCGGCATCTGGTGCTCCGGTCCCGAAGAAGACTGGGTACCTGCTTCTTACAAATGGGGTTACAACAGAATGACCACTTGCCGTGGTCTGTTCACTGCTGGTGACGGCGTTGGTTGCTCCGGTCACAAATTCTCCTCTGGTTCACATGCAGAAGGCCGTATCATTGCTAAGTCTATGCTTCAATACCTGAAAGCCGAAGGCGACAAGGTTACTGGTTTTGCTGAAACTGACCAGGAACTGGTAGATATGGTTTACTATCCGGTATACAACTACCTGGATAACTTTGAATACACCACTGCCACAGACGTTAACCCCAAGTACTGCAAACCTGCTGGCATGGCTATGCGTCTGATGAAAATGACCAACGAGTATGGTGCTGGTACTGGTACTTTCTACATGACCAATGGCAAATCCCTTGAAGTTCTCATGGACCTGTTCGAAATGTTCCGTGAAGACCTTGAGAAGATCGCTGCTGCTGACCTTCATGAACTGCTGAGAGCTTGGGAAATTATCCATCGTCTCTACACAGTTCAAGCTCACACCCGTCACATCCAGTTCCGTGAAGAATCCCGTTTCCCTGGTTTCTACTACAGAGGCGACTTCATGGGCCAGAATGACGAAGAATGGTTCTGCTTTGTTAACTCTTCTTATGACAAGAAGACCAACGAGTGGACTCTGAAAAAAGAACCCTACGTTAAAATCATTTCCGACTAGTGCGGTAAGACGTTTTAACCTAAGGATGTCTTGATATGAACCTCCAGGTGCCGGCTTACCGGTGCCTGGAGGTTTTTCAGATTATGATGATGCCTGCCCGGCCCTGTCTCCTTTTTTGCTAGCTTGCAAGCAAACGATTTATAGGTTAATTTGCAATCTTGCAAATAAGGAGAACAGGATGCTGGCCCCGGGCCGAAACCGAATACCATTGGTTTTGCCAGGATCCGGCATACAAAGATTTGGAATTTATACACAACACAACTACACAACTTAAATGCACGGAGGGACAGCATGACTACAGAAAATTCAGCCCCGGTAAGTGGAAGCATTATGGTGGTTGGTGGTGGAATCAGCGGTCTTACAACCGCTTTGGAAGCTGCCGAAGTGGGCTATGAAGTCTTCCTTATTGAAAAGGAAGCTTCCCTTGGTGGAAGAGTTACCCAGCTCAAACACTACTTCCCCAAACTCTGCCCGCCTACCTGCGGTCTTGAAATCAATTACAGACGCCTCAAAGATAACAAAAACATCAAAGTGTACACACTTTCCGAGGTACAGAATGTTGACGGCAAGCCTGGAGATTACACCGTCACCGTAAAAACCGCACCCCGGTATGTAAACAGCAACTGCACCTGCTGCGGTGAATGTGAAAAAGTGTGCGAAACTGAAATCAGCAATGAATTCAACTTTGGCATGAACCGGCGCAAAGCTGCATATCTGCCCCACAACATGGCCTTCCCCCAGCGGTATGTCATGGATTCAGCCATGGGCAAAGAAGACCGGGATAAAGTCAAAGAAGCCTGCAAATACGGCGCTGTTGATTTTACCATGGAAGAAAACACATTTGACCTGAAGGTTGGTGCGGTTGTATTCACCACAGGATGGCAGCCCTATGATGCCACCCGCATTGACAACCTGGGTTTTGGCCGGTACCAGAACATTATTACCAACATGATGCTGGAACGCCTGGCTTCCTCCAACGGCCCCACCGAAGGAAAAATCATCCGCCCGTCCGATGACAAGGCCCCCGAAACCATCGCCTTTGCCCAGTGTGCAGGTTCCAGAGATGAGAACCACCTGCCCTACTGCTCTTATATCTGCTGCCTGGCATCCCTAAAACATGCCACCTACATCAGAGCCCAGTATCCCGATGCCAAAATTTACATATATTATATAGATCTGCGGACACCAGGCAGAAAATACGAAAACTTCTATGCCAAACTCAAAGCAGATGAAAACGTATTCTTTGTAAAAGGCAAGGTTGCTGAAGTCAGTGAACAGAGCGGCACCGGCAACATCAATCTTGTGGCTGAAGATACCATCTCCGGTGAAAAAATCAGGCAGACCGTTGACATGCTGGTACTTGCCACCGGCATGCAGCCCTCCTGCGCCATTGATAAACCCGCAGCGGATCTGACCTTTGATGACGAAGGCTTTATTATCAATGACTTTGCTAAAGGCGGCCTGTTCGCAGCAGGGTGTGCCAATAAACCGGCCGATGTTGTGACATCCAACCAGAATGCAACCGGCATGGCCCTTAAAGCCATTCAGACTCTGAGGAGGTAACGAACCATGGATAAAAAATACGGCGTATATATCTGCACAGGCTGTGGTATCGGTGACACACTTGACATTGAGTCGCTGAAAAGTATCCCCGATGACGAGGGTGTTAATTGCACTACCCACCCCTTCCTGTGCTCCAAAGCAGGTGTTGAACTCATCCAAAAGGACATTGACGAGGGCAAAGTAAACGCCATGGTTATCGGCGCTTGCTCCCGCCGGGTGAATTTCGATGTATTTAACTTCCCCGGATGCATCATTGAACGCTCCAATCTCAGAGAAGGTGTCGTATGGCCCCATTCACGGGAAACCTACCCGGCCCTGACCGAAGAACAAAAAGATGACGGAGAAAGCTTTGACCGTATCCAGATGAAGGCTCAGGATTACATCAAAATGGGTATGATCCGCCTGGAAAAAGTCGGGCTTCCCGAACCCTACCAGACACAGTCCTTTTCCAAAAAGGTGCTTGTGCTCGGCGGTGGTGTAACCGGTATGTCTGCAGCCCTTGATGCGGCCAAAGCCGGTTATGAAGTCACCATCGTAGAAAAAACAGCATCCCTTGGCGGATATGCAGCCAAGCTTCGCAGCCAGATGCCGGTTCAGTCCCCCTTTGAAACCCTTCAAGCCCCAGTTGTTGACGCACTTGTCCAGGAAGTTGAAGGCAACGCCAACATTGATGTGCGGACCAACTGCGTTGTGGCACGTATTGCTGGCCAGCCGGGTGAGTTCACCGTAACCATGAAAAACCCCGGTGAAAAGATCCCCTTTGATGTACCCTTTCCACTGCCTCCTGAAGAGCTTGTGGATGAAAGCGGCAAAGAACTGGACGCCGACGCTGCCCACGAAAAATATCTGATATACAATGAAGGCAAAGAAGATATTCTTTCCCTTGACCCGAACGGAGAGCTTTACGGTGCTGTAGTTCTTGCAGCCGGATGGCGGCCTGACGTTCTTGCAGGCGAAGCATACGCTCACCTTTCAATAGATAATCCAGACGTAGTCACCAATGACGAATTTGAGATGATTGCGGCCAAGGGAAAAATCCTGAAACCGTCCAACGGCAAGGAAGCCAAAAACGTGGTATTCATCCAGTCTGCCGGCAAGGATGAGGACGACAGCGATTTTGAATACACAGGTTCCGTAACTTCCATGGTTGCCCTGAAACAGGCACGTTATGTCAGGGAAGACTATGCTGACGGCAAAGCCTATGTAATTTACCAGCACATGAGAACCCCCGGCCTGCAGGAATATTTCTACAAAGCCATGCAGCAGGATGACGGTATTTTCCTGACCAAGGGTGCTGTGACCGACGTTACTGCCACAAGCAGTGAACTGATGGTAACCGCCCAAAACACACTGCTGGGTGAAAACCTGGTGATCAAAGCCGACATGGTTGTTGTGGCAAGCGGCATGGTTCCTGCCACCAAAGACAATCCGATCATCAACCTGGCTTACCGCCAGGGCCCTGGCTTCAGGGATAACGATATTTTTGGGCAGTATGCCGACTCCAACTACATCTGCTTCCCCTATGAAACCCAAAGAACCGGTATTTATGCCGCTGGCACCATCCGCCGTGCCATGACCATTGAAGAGTCCATGGAAGATGCAGCCGGTGCAGCACTCAAAGCCATTCAGTGTATTGAAAGCGCCAACCGCGGCATGGCCGTTCACCCCCGTTCCGGCGACATGACTTACCCGGACTTCTTCTTCCAGAGATGTACCCAGTGCAAACGCTGCACGGTTGAATGCCCCTTCGGCGCCCTGGATGATGATGCCAAAGGAACCCCCAAAGCCAATCCCACCCGCTGCCGTCGCTGCGGTACCTGCATGGGTGCCTGTCCGGAACGTATTATCTCCTTTGCCGATTACACCATTGACAGTATCGGTTCCCAGGTCAAGGCCATCAGCGTTCCTTCCGAGGACGATTACAGTGAACCGCCCCTGCGCTTCCTGGCCCTGGTGTGTGAAAACGATGCATTACCTGCATTTGATATGGTGGGCATGAACCGCGTGGATTACTCACCTGATGTCCGGATCATTCCGGTCCGCTGCCTGGGTTCCGTGAATACCATCTGGATCAAGGACGCACTTGCCCAGGGTATTGACGGCGTTATCCTCGTGGGTTGCAAACATGGCGATGATTACCAGTGCCATTTTGTCAAAGGTTCCGAACTTGCTGAAATCCGCGTGAAAAAGATCGGTGACGCCCTTGCTTCACTGGCCCTTGAAAATGAACGTGTTGCATTTGCAGAAGTTGCCATTGATGAATATGACAAACTGCCCAAGATCATCAACGACTTTGTTGAAGAAGTGGACGCACTGGGTCCGAACCCGTTCAAAGGTTTCTAACGACGGCATACAAATTTAATGGAGGTATCTACTACTATGAGTGCCAATTATATTGCCCAACCAGATCTGGGATTTATTGCCGAGATTAGAGGTCTTGGCGGAGAAACGCTGAAAAAATGTTACCAATGCGCCACTTGCTCTGTGGCATGCCCCATTGCACCGGAAGACAGCCCCTTTCCCAGAAAGGAAATGATTGCAGCTTCCTGGGGTCTTAAAGATAAACTGATCTGCAACGGTGACATCTGGCTGTGCCACCAGTGCGGTGACTGCACGGACATGTGCCCCCGTGGTGCGGCACCTGGTGATGTACTTGCAGCGATTCGCTCTGCGGCCATCACTGAATATGCAACGCCCAAACCCCTTGCCAAGGCTATAAACGATCCGAGCAAGCTGCCCTTGCTGGTTGGTATCCCTGCTGCCTGGTTTGCCCTGCTTGCCATCATCACCACCGGTTTTGGCGGCACCATGGAAAAAATTTTCCATTTCCTGTTCGGCGATGCCCTTGGCGGGCGCCTTCACTGGTCCCATGCGCACCCGGGTGCAGAACATGTGATTGCACATTCTAACTTTGTGTCCACCTGGTTTGTGGATATGACCTTTGTTCCCACGGCTATTTTTGCCACTGCTGTTTTCTTTCTTGCATTGAAACGCTTCATTGTGGACATTCATGAAAATGCGGTTCTTGAAGGCAAAACAGACAAAACCAGCCTGGATTACAAAGCGCTGTTAATGTCCATCAAAAATGTCATCCCCACCGTGTTAAAACATGATAAGTTCAACCAGTGCGGTTCCAATAAAGATCGTGCCACCCCGCACATGATGGTGCTGTTTGCCTTTATCGGCCTTTTCGTTGTTACGGCTGTATGCGGCATCATGCTCTACGTGGGCGGTTATGCAGGTCCTTATCCCCAGCTGAACCCCATTAAATGGCTGGCCAACATCGCAGGTGTTTCCCTGGTCATCGGTTCAGGCATCATGATCAAAAACAGACTCACCAACAAAAAACAACTGACAGCCTATAAAGACTGGTTTATTCTTGGTGTTGTCTTCACCCTTGGCCTTACCGGTATGCTCACTGAAATGGCCCGCCTGGCTGATATTGCTTGGCTTGCTTATTTCTTCTACTGGATTCATCTGGTTGCCATTTTCGAGTTGTTTGCATTCCTGCCGTTCTCAAAAATGGCCCACATTGTTTACCGTACGGTTGCAATGGGCTATGCAGATTACGCCAACAGAAAATAAAACAGCGTTTAGTTAGACAATAATAAAAGAGGGCTGGTTTTTTTTAACCGGCCCTCTTTTTATTTGAAACATTGAAACAAAACAATTTTTATTCCCCAGATACAAGAAAGAAAAAACCTCCCCCTTGATGAACCCGGCAAGTGTATATATATTACTCCTAATTGTTGCCGCCCTCCTCTGATATATACGCGTTCGGGCATGCAGCATGCGGGGTACAGCCTCTCTATAGTTTATATTAGACCCTCATAGCTTATGAGTTTTTGCAGCTTCAGGTATCCTATCTTTAATGAAATTAGCAATAAGGCCCTTTGGGTCGGGCTATTTCCTATACCATTAAATTTTGTGATGGAGAAAATTAAATGAAAAAATTAATTATCACAGGCGTTGTTATTGTTTTTTCAGCCACTCTTTTTTCATGCGCAACCATGCAGAACAATCAACAAAGGGGAACGGCTGTGGGTGCCGGGGCCGGAGCGGCCGTGGGTGCCATTTTAGGCCAGGTCATCGGCAGGGACACCCAAGCAACGCTGATCGGTGCGGGTATCGGTGCGGCCCTTGGCGGGCTGACAGGTAATCAGGTCGGAAAATATATGGATCTGGAGGAGCGAGAGCTGAGAAATGCAATGGCGGCATCCGAAACGGCAAGTATACAGCGAGAACAGGATGTTTTAAAGGCAACCTTTAAATCAGAAGCGTATTTTGATTATGACTCCAGCCGTTTGAAACCAGGGGCATACCCCGAACTGAGACGGGTTGCCGATATTTTAATCAAATATCCCCATTCCCGCATTGAAGTGGCAGGACACACGGACACCAAAGGGTCCATAGATTATAACCAGAGACTCTCTGAACAACGCGCCCAAGCCGTTGCAAATCAATTAATCTACAATGGCGTTTCCGCCCAGAGGGTGACAACCGTAGGCTATGGCAAGTCCCGGCCAATCTCGTCCAACGACGCAGTGAACCGGCGCGTGGAAATCCTTATTATGCCCGTTATGGAAGGCTCATATTAGTAATGCAAGACAATTATAAAAAGTATAAAGAGGCATGTAACAAATGAATCCCATACAATCTTCAGATCGAATGAAAAATGTACATTCGGACATACGTGGTCCTGTTTTTGAAAAAGCCATGGAAATGGTTGCCGCCGGCATTGATGTCCTGAGACTCAATACCGGAAATCCGGATACATTTGGATTTACCATGCCCGACAGTGTGCGCACGGCCTTGGTCGATAACGTGGACAAAGCCGTGGGATATTGTGATCTAAAAGGCATGCCCGCAGCCAGAAAAGCAATATGTGACTATCATGTCGGCAAAGGCCTTGTGGACCTTTCCATGGATGATATATTCATTGGAAACGGGGTCAGTGAAGTTGTCAATATGGCGATGACTACATTTTTAAATCCCGATGATGAGATTCTGATTCCGTCTCCAAGTTATTCACTTTGGACCAATATGGCATATATTGTCGGCGCAAAACCGGTGCTTTACCGGTGTGATGAATCATCTGACTGGTATCCCGATGTGGCCGATATTCGAAATAAAATCACCGCTAAAACCCGCGCCATACTTGTTATCAATCCCAACAATCCAACGGGAGCCCTATATTCCAAAGGGGTGCTGGAACAGATTATTCAAATCGCCAGAGAAAATAAGCTGCTGATATGTTCGGATGAAATTTATGACCGATTGGTGATGGATGATTTGGAACATGTATCCACAGCGGCACTTGCGCCCGACTTGCCGGTTTTCACCTTCAACGGCTTATCCAAGTCACATATCATATGCGGGTTTCGCTGTGGATGGCTGGCCGTCAGCGGGCCGCGCAAGCAAACAGCCGATTTAATCGCCTCTATCACAAAATTAGCGGCAATGCGTTTGTGCGGCAATGCATTGACCCAGCTTGTGATTCCGGCGGCATTGGCGGATGGCCAGAGTACAAAAGCATTGATTGCGCCCGGCGGAAGAATTTATGAACAAAGAGAGGCGACAATCAAAGCGTTGGACCAGATTGAGGGAATTACATACGTTAAAAACTCGGCCGCGTTTTATCTTTTCCCCAAACTTGATGCACAAAAGTTTAATATTACAGACGACAAGAAATTTGTACTGGATTTACTGGAAAGCAAACATATTCTGCTCGTTGCAGGCAGCGGGTTTGACTGGCCGGATCCTGACCATTTTAGAATCGTCATGCTGCCGGAACCCGCAGTGTTGTCACAGGCGATGCATCAGATCGGTGATTTTCTCAGTACATATCGCCAGAAATAAGCCTTAAAACCTTTCTTTTAGGCTGTTCATACATTTTGCAGCATAACACCCGAAACAGGGTATTTCAGATAGATGCACAACTCACCCGCCCCGACCGGAAGCGGTCGGGGCGGGTGAGCCTGACTAAAAATCCTTAAATTCATCTTCGGCATCAAACGAAATCTGATCAGAGCGAACTGATTTGGGGATATGGCCAAGTTTCATCCCTTTTGCTGCTCCGGCTTTAGAACTTGCTGAAATTTGTTTGACCGGCCGGCGTCTGCCAGGGCTTCGCTTTGAATTTCTCTTGCCTGTCACCAGCAGTACAAGATCATCCACAAAATCCTTAAGCTGTTCTGCCTGGGCACTCATTTGCTCTGCCGCGGATGCCGATTCTTCTGAATTGGCGGCATTTCGCTGGACCACGCCGTCCATCTCAGCAATGGCGATATTGACCTGTGAGATGCCTTCGGACTGCTCTTTTGAGGCTTCAGATATTTCAGCCACCAACTGGGCCACCTTTTTGGAACTTTCAGTTACATGGGTAAATGCCTCGCTTGTGGTGGCCGCTATTTTTGCCCCTTCATGGACCTTTTTAACGGTACCGTCAATCATTTCAGCCGTATCCTTGGCCGCACTTGCCGCCCGCATGGCAAGATTTCTGACCTCATCTGCCACAACCGCAAATCCGGCACCGGCTTCTCCGGCCCGGGCAGCCTCGACAGCGGCGTTCAAGGCAAGCAGATTGGTCTGAAACGCAATCTCATCAATGGTTTTGATAATCTTTGATGTCTCCTCACTGGCTTTGGAGATATCTTCCATGGACAAGGTAAGCGCGGTCATGGATTTATTTGCCCCGGCAACAACGCCATTGGACTCTTTCATTAATGAATCGGCATTGGAGGCATTTTCCGCGTTCCGCTTTGTCATGGAGGCCATCTGTTCCATGGAAGAGGAAGTCTCTTCAATGGAAGCGGCCTGTTCGGAAGAGCCTTCAGCCATGGACTGACTGGACGCTGAAACTTCGTTGGCAGCAGCAGCCACCTGGTCCGCACCTTCACTTAAACCGCTGCTGATCCGGGTTAAAACGCCGATAATCCCTTTGGCAATGACAAAGGAGAGAAAAAAACCGGCAACTACGGCAACCACTGCGATGATGGCCACATTTCTCTTGGTTGCGGTTGCAGCGTCCAGCATGGCTTTATCCGTGAGCATATGTTTCTTTACTTCTCTCCTGAGCTCTCCCAATAAATGCTGGACTTTCTTCAGGTTGGGCGCGGTCTGGCTGCCGTAAATGGCAAATGCCTTGTACTGCCCTTCCAAAAGATTCTGGGCCTGATTCTGAAGCTTGCTCAACAACTCTTTGATTTTATTTAATGCCGGAATGGACTGGGCCTGAAATATCTCAATGGCCTTCTCCCGGCCTTTCATCAGCACTTCTTCGTAATCAATGGCCTGCTCGAAAAGCCCGGCAACTTCCTTTAGACGGACCTGGGTTTCTGACGTAAAAACAGACGCCGCCGCCGTTACATTTCCTGTTTTTATCAACTGATTGATTGTGACGGCACTTTCATGCAGTTTTTTGTGTGGTTCCTTGACCCGGTTGAAAATATCTTTTAATCGCTCATCTTCAGCCTTGATACGAGACATTTCTTCTGAGATCAGCCATTTTCCACAACGGCACGTCTCAGGATCAGTTTTTACATTGAAGGGCGTCCGGGTTATTATGCCTTTGCTGACCTCGGCGGCCCACTTTCTGTGATCATCCAGCCTCAGGCGCAGGGTATTGCGCAGTCCCAGATGAACCTGGCGGTAGGATTCAATAATGTTCTTTGCCGAATCGTGGAGTTGTTTATGAAAGACTTTAATCTGTTCCATGAGGTTTGCCAGGGTCGCATCCGATGCCGCTGTTTTGGCCGCGGCATCACTGTAAAGCCATTTGCCGAATGCGCACAGGGTATGGTCGGTCTGCACCTCAACAGCCGGTGCATTGTCCAGGAGAGCCTCCTGAATTTTTGCAGTCCACTCAAGATGATCGTTCAGCTTGTTTGCGATAAATCCCGGCAGGGCCGGATCTGCTTCGGTAAACACGTCATCAATATGAATGGCAGATTCATGGAGCAGGCGGTGGGGCTCTTCTATCTCCTTGAAGAGAGGAGCCAGGGAGGGAACCAGCACCTCGGCGTGTTTCCGGCCTTCACCGTAAAGCCATTTACCGAACCCGCATTGTGTATGATCTGTCTGTACGGTCAGTTTGGTAACCGTCTCATCAGTTAAAAATTTGTTGATCTCCCCGATCCAGTTCAGATGATCCACCTCTTTTTGTGCCAGTTCCCCGTCCAGGGCTTTGCCGTCAATAACCTCGGAAGCATTTTTGACAATTCCCCCCACACCGGTGAAACTCAATCCCCCCAGCACGACCAGAAGGATGATAACAACTCCAAAACCAATGGTTATCTTTTTGCCTATGGTCAATTGGCTCCAGTTCATATCTCCTCCTTTGACTGACCATTCTTTAGATATTTTAATATATTCTTCATGGCCTTGACTTCCTGCACATTGTAAATTTTAACCCCAAAGCCATAACCGGAATGACTTTATCGCGAAGGTTAATTAAGTCATTTACGAAATATGTATTTTACGAAACAGAAATATCACGGATAAGTATTATAGATATATACACAAAACAACTATATAGCGCAAGAAGCTCTTGGGAAATGAACGAAATTGGCTAATTGTCGGTTCTCTGTTGTAATTTCGCTGGTAACATGCAAAAAGAGCAATATGAGATATGAAGGTCCTATATATCGTCCGCCCAGTGAATCGGATTCACTTTTAATCCAAGCCACGGTGGGATGTCCCCACAATCGATGCACGTTTTGTACGATTTATAAAAATGGCACGCGTTTCAAAATCAGGCCTGTTAAAGATATTACGGCGGATATTGATTCTGCCGCCCAAGTTTATGGACAGAATGTCAAAACGGTGTTTTTCCCGGCAGGAAACACCATTGCCATGAAAACGAATGACCTGGCTGAGATCTGCATCTATGCCCGAAAAGTTTTTCCTGATTTGGAACGGATAACGGTCTACGGCTCGTCCCAATATATTCATAAAAAAGGCCCCACGTGTTTAAAACAACTGGCAGAGGCCGGATTGAACCGAATCCACGTGGGTCTTGAATCCGGCAACGATGATGTACTGCGCCATGTGAAAAAAGGCGTAGATGCCAAACGCCAAATCGAGGCAGGCCAATGGGTGGTTGCCGCCGGCATAGAGTTAAGTCTCTATGTTGTATTGGGACTTGGCGGCGTTGATTTAACCAACGCGCATGCCGACGCAACGGCGGAGGCCTTCAACCAGATTAATCCGGACTTTATCCGGCTTAGAACCTTTGTACCGAAAATCAATACCCCAATGCTGGATGAAGTTGAGTCCGGCAAATTTAAAATGCTCGGCCCACATGGTATTTTAGACGAGACCGAACGATTGGTTCGACAGCTGAAAGTCACTTCCTATCTGGCCAGTGATCATTACACTAATTATATCGATGTTCACGGTAAACTGCCTGAATCAAAAGGCCAAATAATAAAGCAGATTCAAGCCGCACGTCAGCAACCCGAATCTGCATTTCGGCCTTTTTTTATTGGAGAGCAATAAAAGCAAAAGCCCCTCATCACAAGATTGAAAGCCTTTATTTTTCTTCTATATGATAAAAGTGTCCACGATCTGCTTTAAGTCAGCTGCCATTTTTTTGAGTTCACCCGCGTTTAACTCGACTTTTGAACTGCCTGAGACCACTTGCCCGGAGGCGTTGCTCACCTCTGTAATATCCTGGACCATTTCCCCGGCCACCTGATTGCTCCGGCTGACGTTTTCATTAACTTCCTGGATACCCAGGGACAATTGTTCAACATTGCCGGCAATTTCCCGGGTGACGGAGGACTGTTCTGTGACCGCGGTGGCAATGGTTGCCACCATCGCCTTGACATCATTGATAACGTCTGTGATTTCAGAAATGACCCTGCCCGTTCCATCCGAGGTCGTCTGGACGTTATTGATCTTGGACTGTATGTCTGCCGTTGCCACTGCCGTCTGGGATGCAAGACCCTTTATCTCCGTTGCCACAACGGCAAAGCCCCGACCGGCGTCTCCGGCCCTTGCAGCCTCAATCGTCGCATTCAGTGCCAGAAGATTAATCTGTTCGGAAATGTCATTGATTGTATCCGTCACCTTACCGATATCTTTAGCAGCCTGTGTCAGATCCGCCATGCTCCCGGACGCTTCGCTTACTTTTTCACCGGCTTTTTCAGTAATATTCCGGGCAGATTCTGCCGTAATAGTAATTTCATTGATTGTGGCGTTCATCTCTTCGGCAGCAGAGGCAACCATTGAAGCATTGCTTGAGGATTGTTCCATTGCAGAGGCCACAGAGTTCATATTTACGCTCATCTCTTCGGAGGCCGTAGCCACATGACCGGCTCGTCGGCTTGTCTCCTCTGCATTTGACGACATCTGGGCGGCGATGGCTGCCAGGGTATTAGAGGCATCGCCCACATGCTCTGAATTGTTGGCCAATTTTTTAATGATGCCCTGCAGTTTTTCAAGAAAAACATTGAGCCAACCGGCAAGTTCACCGAGTTCATCCTGGCTTCGGATGGCAACCCGCTTTGTCAGATCCCCTTCTCCTTGGGCAATATCTTTTACATTGTCGATAATCAATCCCAGTTTTTTCACAATGCCGACAATAATGAACAGACAAAGGACAATGATACATGCGGCAATGATGCCGCAAAAAATAAGCATTCTGAGGGTTGAAGATTTAACCTTACCATGAATATCCTGTGCCATACGTTGCTGATAAGCATCAATATTATCCAGATAAACACCTGTTCCAATCCAAAAATTAGTTCCAGGGATCATTTCGGCATAACCTAATTTGGGAACGTCTCCGGCACCGGGTTTTGGCCAGATCCACGTCAAAAAACCGCCCCCTTTTTTTGACAAAGCTCTTAACTCTTTTACGAGATAGACCCCATTGGCATCCTTTGTATTCTTCAAATCTTTACCCTGAATTTCTTTTTTCGGAGGTAAGGCAACATTGGTGGTCTCTTGATATATAAAGAAATACCCGGACTTGTCCTCTTCAAACCGGATGTCGTCAATCAATTTTCCCAGGACGTTTTTTTTTCGTTGATGTCATGTATATCTTCGATGGCATGGCCTAATGAAACCGCGATGGCGTGTGTCGCAATTTGTATTTTTTCCTTCTGGCCTTCTATCATCACAGCCTTGTTTTTTTCAATAGACAACGCCTGAATCTGTTTGCTGCCGTTCACCGAAAACCACATCATCGTAATGAACAATACGAGTATGCTTCCCATGACCAAAGACATTCTTGTTTTAATGGACAAATTCATCTTTAATTTCTCCTTTAAATTGTAAAGCGATTGACCATTTCTTTGAGGCTGCCCGCAAGGTTGGACAGTTGGACGGCGCTTTCCCTGACTTTGCCGCTTCCCTGATTCATTTCTTCTGCAGATTGGTTCACCTGGGTGATATCCACATTTACCTCGGCCACTACCGCAGAGGTCTGGTTGACACTATCATTGACGTCCTGGACGCCGACTGCGGCCTGGCTAATATTATTTGTAATCTCACTTGTGGTGGCAGATTGTTCTTCAATGGCCGTTGCCACCGAGGTTACAATTTCATTGGTTTCGTTGATAATGGAAACAATGGATTTGATGGCTTCAATGGATTCCAGGGTCGTATTCTGAACACCTGCAATTTTGTCGCTGATATCACGGGTTGCATCGGCGGTCTGATGGGCCAGGGCCTTAATCTCCCCTGCTACCACGGCAAATCCTTTTCCGGCCTCACCGGCCCTTGCCGCTTCGATGGTGGCATTGAGCGCCAGAAGGTTGGTCTGTTCTGATATGTCTGAAATCGTTTCCGTCACCTTATTGATTTCTGACGCAGACCGTCCAAGCTCATCCACCCGGGTTAAAACAAGTTGGGCCATCTCCACCGCATTTGAAGTGGTTTCACTTCCTTTGGCAGTATTCCCGGCAATTTCATTGATGGTGGCGGCCATCTCTTCCACGGCAGAGACAATGCTCTGTATATTTGCCGAGGTCTGTTCCGTTGCCGCAGCCACACTGCTCATATTGGTTGCCATCTCCTCGGAAGCTGCCGCCACACTGCTTGAACGCTGGGCCGTCTGCTCCGCATTGCCTGCCATCTGCTCTGAAACGCCGGCAAGTTCGCTCGAAGACAAATCAAGGGTCTGCACCCCTGAATTGATATCTTTGAGCATTCGGGCCAGATTTACTGCCATATGATTCATGCTGGCATAGACCCCTCTATTTTTAAGACCGGTCTCATCAAAATCCGCGGCAAGATTCCCATTGGCAATGCGCTCTGTAATTTCGGCAATCTCACGGGGATCAGCCCCCAGCTGTTTCATCACGCCCCGGGTAATCGCAAAAACAATACCAATGACAAGAACAATTGCCCCAAGACTGATCAATGCAATAATTAAGACCGCCTGATGATTAGCAGCCCGGAGCCTGGGACCGATTTTATCCTGCAGGGCTTTGATGTCCGTTTCCAGGTGTTCCGTCTTCTGGGAAATTTCCTTGCCGCTGTCGACCAGAACATCGATAACAATCTTATCAAGTTCATGAACGGTTTTAACCAGCTCATCAAAGGAGATCAGATATCCCGCTTTTTCATTTTTGACGATCGCGAGCAATTCCCTTCGTTTGGGATTTTCCAATTTACTGTCCAGGACATCCAGGCTTTCTGTAAGCGTCTGAAATTCTTCATGGGCCCGGTCAGCGACAGCCGGATCATTGGTATCCATAAATTTCTGCATATACAAGCGCCCCACAAGGAAATCCCTTAAAACAAGTCCGGCGCAATAGGCCGCTGTGACATCGCCGTCTTGATTTGCCGAGGTCATAATTCCCGTAAGTGCACTGACGATGGCCGGCCCTTTAACATCAAGGCTGTCCGTAATCAACTCATCCCGTAAATGCCTCAAATTGACCGCCTGTTCAAATCCGTTCTTGTAAACGGATATACTTTTGTCGATCTCTTTGACGGTTTCAGCCCATTCCGGTTTTGTTATCCTTTGTTTGGAGATCTCCATCCATTGCGTTAAAGCCTCCCAGCGCGTGTTAAAAGCGATAAGACTTTCTTGGCTGCCGTTGTAAATATAATTTACGGCACTGATCCGGGCCTCCAGCAAATCCGAGATGATTATTCCGCCGTTACTGGAAGCCAAGGCCGCTTCCCTGTATTGGTCAAACCCCTTTGACGCCCTGTCCAGCGAGACAAAACCAACCAGGGCAACAACCAGCATTAATGCCGTGACAATTGAAAAACTGAGGATCAGTTTTATCCTCAGTGATATGTTTTCCCACTTCATTTTATATAAATTCTCCTTTAATCTTTCTAATGCTTAAAAATATCGTTTTGTTTCTAAAACACCCACCAGATGATCCCGGGTTTTCAGGGTGCCTTTAAAAAAATTTTTCTGTGCCCCGTTCAAATTCCCGGGAGCGGGTCCGATCGCAGCGCTGTCCGCACGGATGACGGTATCAATCTCATCGATCATCAGGCCGATGTATTCTTTTTCATTAAAAAGGATGATCACCTGATTTTCCGGTTTCCTTTCCACGGGTTTGAGTCCCAGTTTTCTGCCTGTGTTGATTACAGTCACAATATGCCCCCTTAGATTCATGATGCCCTCAACATAGTCAGGCGTCCTGGGAACTGCTGTGATGTCGAACACCTTGGTGACCTCCTGGGTATCAAGAATATCCAGCCCGATCATTGTCTCGTTGATTTTGAAGACTAAAAATTGGATCTCTTGGGATGTGGATGTCATGCGTCGCCCCCTTGTATCAAGTGGGCCAAGGCCGTTACATCAAGCAGCAATACGGTGTTGTCGTTTAAAATAATTGCCCCTCTCACCGGCGGCGTGTTGAAAATTGATGTATCAATTTTCCCGCGTAACTCAATGGTGTCAATCGGCGGCCGGACTTTGAGACCGGCAAGGGTGCCGCCGTGCTTGAATACAATGACCTCCTGGCGTTCAGCGTGATTCAGTTCACCGCACCTTATCGCCTGGGACAATTCAAACACAGGCAATACGCCGCCGCGGTATTGCACGAACTCTCTTGTTCCTGTTTTTTCGAAATCCGAACATTTAAACCGTTCCAGGCGTTCAACAGCGTCCAGATCCACGGCAAAACACTCGGTGCCGGCATTCCTGAACGTGAGCAGGGAAAGGGTTTCAAAATCGGTCTGGGGCCTGAGGGTGGCATCATGGGAGACCGCATCCGCTATCGTCTCGGCAATCCGGGACAGATCCCCCCCGCGCGCCACATGGTCAATATCCATGACAAGGGCCGCCTCCTGGCTTTTGAGTATGGTCGTTCCAAGGTAAATTTTTGACGGAGCGATGTATCTGCCCGCAGGAAAGACAGGGATCTCTTCCGAATCATGAAATTTGTCGACGACAAGTCCATATTCATAAGCGTCTGAATAAACGATGGCAATGTTGATAGCACTTGAACGGCTTGTTCTTCTGTCCTTTTCCTGCCTGCAGATAAAATTCTCTTTATCCTCAGGGGGCCTATTATCTCCAGTGGTCAGATGCCTAAGGGATCTCCTGTCGGCAACCTGTTTCCTCCTGTCTTCTTTGACCTGTTCATCAGAGGCCACATAAGTTTTCTCGACGCCCAGTACATCCGCAAGATCTATCAGGGGCAAAAATCGTTGCCTCAACCTGACCACCGGCGATGTTCCGACGCTGTCTATCTTTTGCTTGACCTCAGCTGCAGGGATTCTGACAAGTTCTTTTAACTTTTTGCGGGGAATCGCATATTTCCCCCGGCCAAGGGTTACGATCTGACTTGAATGATAGTCCATATCCATCCATCACGTTAAAGTTCATATGAATTTCGGGTCATTTTTTTCAAAACGCGGTTCAGCGCTTCATCACCATCTCTTATTCCGGCAATGTAGCGTGGGCTAAGTTGAACGGCTAACCGCATCATCTCTTCGGATTGTTCGGGCACAACAAGAACCAGCTTTTTATCCTCTACCAACCCGTTCAATTGTATCAGTTCCAGTAAACGACGCTTTGAATCGGCCAGGAATATATGGATTTCATCTTTTACGGTGCCGGGCACCTGCCTTAGCCGCAATTGAAGTGTCCTGACGGTTTGAAATAATTCTATTTCAACACCGGGCCACTGCTGAATAATGCTTTGGCTAAAACAACTGCCGAGCGTCAGCGTTGCTCTATGACAAAAAATGATGAATCGCATTGTTTTCCAATTTTACTGAATTGACACGCCTGTTTTTTATATAGGCCTATCTCGATATCAACTTCCGTGCCAACGTCAAAATCTTAAAATAATTAAATTATTTCAAGCTATTGAACACAAACAAGACAAATTCATTTTGTGAGAGATATATGACAATATGACGGCAGGCAGGTGTGGTATGGGAGTACAAATGTAAAAATCGCCAGGAAAATCAGGCGTCAGGGAGAATCAGTGAGATAAAAATTTCAGTGAGATTTTTATCACGGGTCAGACTTCGGAATCTTTGAATTTCCGTAAAAGGGCATACAAATGACCTTTTGAAAGGCCGGACAACTCGCACGCCGTTTTTACATCCCCCTCAACAAAAGTCATCAACTGGGTGATATACGCTTTTTTCTGGGCCTCCAGAAACGATTTTAAATTCATCTCCTGGAAAGGGATTTGTTCAGGAAATGAGTGGGGCTGGTCCAATTTGGGTTCGTTATCTAATTTTATGTTGATATTATATTGACGGATATGATCGGGCAGGTGTCGGGAATATAATTTTCCGCCACCGTAACTGTATGCACAGGCATGGTTAACGGCACTGAGCAGTTCTCTGACGTTTCCCGGCCAGTGATAAACCAGCAGGGCTTTCATAAATTCAGGGGTGTCTTCATAGGAGACGTCGGTATCCGGATTTTCATTTTGTTTGATAAAATGCCTGGCCAGAAGCGGAATATCCGATTTGCGTTTGTTTAACGGCGGAATCTCTATTGTTATGGCATTGATTCTAAAGTAAAGATCTTCCCTGAAGGTTTTGTTGTCAACCATCTGCTTCAGGTCGCGGTGGGTGGCCGACACCAGCCTGAAATCACATGACACTTCCTTTTTGGCGCCAATGGGACGAAATTTTTTTTCCTGGAGCACCCTTAAAAATTTTTTCTGGAGTGCAAGTGATAGCTCGCCGACTTCATCCAGGAAGAGCGTGCCCTTGTCCGCCAGCTGAACCAAACCGAATTTATCTGAATCCGCACTGGTAAATGCCCCTTTTTTATGGCCGAACAAAACACTTTCGGCAAGATTTTCCGGCAATGCCGCACAATCAACGATAATAAACTCATTGTCCCGGCACGGGCTGTTTTGGTGGATGGCCTTGCCGAACAGTTCCTTGCCGGTTCCGGTCTCACCACTGATGAGTACGGGCACCCTGGTTTGCGCCGCTTTAAAAACCTTTTCAAGACAGCTTTTGATCAACTGGCAGTCGCCGATAATATGGGATCTTTTGAGCGTCTTTGTCCGATTTGTCTCTTTTTTCTCGCGGCGATACATCAACGCCCGGTCAAGGGAGCGTTCAAACTCCTTGTAAGAGCCTCCTTTGGGGATATAATCCCAAACGCCTGATTTGATGGCAATATCGGCACCGCCTTGATCCCCGTAACCGGTGATCACAATCACCTCGGGTTTGGAGGGGTGGGTGTTAATCTTCTGGATGTATTCCAGGCCGTCTCCGTCCGGAAGATTTACATCCAGAAAAACAACATCAAACGTGGTTGAAAACAGTCGATCAAGCCCTTGTTGAAGCGTCAGGCAAAAATCAACCCCAAGCCCTTTTTTTACAAAGGCTTCCGAGAGCATTTCGCACAGCTCCCGGTTGTCATCAATAATCAATATGTTCGCCATGGATTTTGACCCCTGTCAGTTAACGCGCTTAGGAATTATTATCCAGCACCTGCCTGACTTTTACCAGAAGATCATTTTTATTAAACGGTTTCTGGATAAAGGAAATATTTTCATCGATCACACCGTGGCAGGCAATAGCATTGTCCGGATATCCCGACATGTAAAGCACCTTGATATTCCCATCCAGGCTGCTGAGCGTATCAAACAACTCCTTGCCGTTCATTTCCGGCATGATGACATCAGTCACCAGCAGATGGAAGGATTCATCCCTGGCCGCCCATGTTTCAAGCGCGGCATTACCGTTTCCAGCCGTGAATACCGTGTAACCGCTGTCCATTAAAATTTCAGCGGTAAGATCACGCACATCATCGTTGTCTTCGGCCAGCAGGATGGTTTCAGTACCTTTTAAATCCTTTATTTGTTCTTTTGGCAAAGCAGGTTCAGAATCCGTTCCCGAGGCATAGGGCAGATAGACTTTAAAAACCGAGCCCTTGTCCAACTCGCTGTACACCCAGATATTGCCCCGATGCTGCTTAACAATACCATAGACCGTGGCCAGTCCCAACCCCGTGCCTTGTGTTCCCTTGGTAGAGTAAAAAGGTTCAAAAATTTTATTGCAGACATCCTGGTCCATACCATGCCCGGTATCAACAAAGCTCATTAAAACATACGCTCCGGGCTGCACACCGGGATGTCTGGATGCATATGTTTCATCCAATCGGGCCATATCCGTATTTATGGTCAGGGTCCCCCCGGACGGCATGGCATCAGCGGCGTTGACCGCCAGGTTCATGATGATCTGCTCAAGCTGATTCCGGTCCGCCATGATTGTCTTTGCGCCGGGGGAATCGTTTATTTCAATACGGATGTCCTCCCGGATGGTTCGACGAAGCAGCTTTTTAAATGCAGAGATCACCTTGTCCACATCTATCAGACTGAAATCCAGTGTCTGTTTCCGGCTAAACGCCAGCAGCTGGCTGATCAAACTCCTGGCGCCCTGCCCGGCCTGATAGATGGATTTAAGTTTTTTCTGATGGGATGCATTTTTGTCTATTTCCTCCATGAGTATCTCACAATACCCTAAAATCGGGGTAAGCAGATTGTTCAGATCATGGGCCACGCCCCCGGCAAGGCGCCCGATGGATTCCAGCTTCTGGGATAGATTCAGTTGGGTTTGAAGTTCTAATTTTTCTTTCTCTGCTCTTTTAAGCGCAGAGATATCACGAACAAAATTGACGAACGTTCCCCCCTTATTCGGCAGGTGTTTTACACTGACTTCGACATCATATAGACTGCCGTCCTTTTTTCTGTGCCTGGTATTAAAACGGTCATGCCCCCTTTTTTTTACGAGCGCAACTTCAGATGCAATTTCATCCGGCGTCATGCGGCCTTCAAGCTCAAACAGGCTTATTGAAAGCAGTTCTTTTTCATTGTAGCCGCTCATCTGACGGTAGGCTGCGTTGATTTCCAAAACCCGGCCATTCGAATCTGTCAGAAGGAACCCGTCCTCGGCAGTCTGAAGAATTGTTTTATACTCAATTTCTTTGGCCAGCAGCGCCGCTTCCTGTTCCTTGCGGCTGGTGATATCCCTGAAATACCCGAGGACACGCTCCCTGCCGTTTTCATCCCTGACGCGCTCGGCCTCTGTCTGTATCCATATTTCTCTTCCTTTGGTGGTGGTAAAAGGCATTTCAAGACAGAATGGAATTCCGTGGTCAATACATTTTGTGAAGGCATCCCAAACCACCGGCTTGTCCGCCGGATGAAAACAGGCAAGGCCTTTCTGGATGAGATCGTTTGAATCATAAATTTTGAGGTCAGGCGCCATATCGTGTATCCGAAAGACCTCTTCGGTCCAAAACGTCGTCTGGGTGTCGAGGTCTAACTCCCAGGCACCGATTTTGGCCAGACGCTGGATGGCCGTTGACAGTTTCCGGCTCAGTTGAAGCTCTCTTTCAATCTTTTTTCGGAGGCTGATATCCCTGGCCATGATAACAATCCGCTTTCTGCCCTCAAATTCCAATGTTTTCAGGGCAACCTCCAACCAAAAAAAATCACCGTTTTTTTTCCTGGCCTGCCATTCGAATAACAGATTTTCACCCTGTGCTGCGCGCCGTATTTTTTTATGGAACGCGGCCTGATCATACGGAGGCATCTCGCCGCAAAAAGATGAGACACCCAGCACAAGCATCTCGTCCCTGGTATAACCGAAACAGTCCACGGCTTTCTGATTCACCGCAAGGACGTGCCCATCCCGGGCATCGTGAAGGAATACGGCATCATTTGCCGCATCGAACAGTGCCATATAGGTATTAACCGTTTTTTCCAGCTCAAGTTTCACCTTCCGGTATTCGCTATCGTCATCCGCAATCGCATTGGATTGCTTTTTTGGCTCTTTATTAAAATCCTGATTAGACACTGTTCGTTCCTAAGATGAGTAAATCTTAGAGTCTGTTTGAAAATGATTTAAGCAAGTTTTACAAAGGAATATAAAAGGATACTGTACATGGATGGGTAAAACAACAAAAAATTCAAGGCTGGACACCAGATCCGGCATCATTTATGTGATAAAGAATATTTTAGCAGGATGACACATTTTCTATGTGCCCGGATTTTGTGTCCACCAATTAAAAAGGCTTCCAGCGAAACGCTGAAAGCCTTTATTTTTAAATGGCGTCCCCAAGGGGATTCGAACCCCTGTCGCAGGCGTGAAAGGCCTGTGTCCTGGACCGGGCTAGACGATGGGGACGTACATCTGTATATGTAATTTGAATGGTGCCCAGGAACAGAATTGAACTGCTGACACGGGGATTTTCAGTCCCCTGCTCTACCGACTGAGCTACCTGGGCCCATGAGCGAAAGAAACTAATCGAATTTTAGGCGTCTGTCAACACTTTTTTGAAAACAACTGAACAACAAAGCCCCGGACACGATTATCCGGGACTTTGGCATTGTGAGACAGAAAGTTGCAACGATGTTACGGTTCAGTCGAGATGCTATTCAATTTCAAAACCGCGTTCGCCGTGGATGGCACTATCAAGACCGGAGCGCTCATCGTCCGGCGTCACCCGGATTCCGCCGGTGAGCGTTTTGGTAATAAAAATAACAATCAGGGTACCAATGGCGGCAAAGGCTGCGGTTCCGATAATGGAAAGCGCCTGGATGCCCAACTGACTCGTATTGCCGTAAAAAAGACCTGTGGCCCCTTCCGTCACTGTGGGGTTGGCAAACAGACCTGTGGCAAGCGCCCCCCAAATGCCGCAAAGCCCATGGATGCCGAAGGCATCAAGGGAGTCGTCGTACCCAAGCTTATGTTTAATAACAGCAACGCCCATATATCCCAAGACACCGGCAACTACGCCAATGGCAAATCCGCCGCCAAGGGAGACAAACCCTGCGGCCGGTGTTATCCCGACCAGGCCTGCAACGGCACCGGAGGCAAGTCCGAGGACGGTGGGCTTTCCGGAGATCTTCCACTCAGTGAACAACCAGGCGAGCCCGGCAACAGCAGCGGCAGTGTTGGTCACCATGAACGCGGATGCAGCCACACCGTCGGCGGCCAACTCGCTGCCTGCATTGAAACCAAACCAGCCAAACCACAGAAGGCCCGCACCCAATGCTGTAAACGCAACAGAGGAAGGGATCATGGCCTCCTTGCCGTAGCCGCTGCGCTTACCAAGGACCAGGGCCAGGACCAGGCCTGACACACCGGCATTAATATGAACAACGTTGCCGCCGGCAAAATCCAAAGCACCGATATGATGCATCCATCCGCCGCCCCACGCCCAGTTGCATACAGGCGCATAGACAAATGTGACCCACAGAACGGTAAACACAATCCAAGAGGAAAATTTCATTCTATCCACAACAGCGCCCAGCACAATGGCAATGGAAATACAGGCAAAGGTCAGCTGGAACAGCACAAAAATCAGGGTGGGAATGGAACCGGAAACCGAATTAATGTCAATGCCGGATAAAAACAGATGGCTCAAATTACCGATAAAAAGAGAATCGCTTTCGCCAAAGGCAAGCGAATATCCCCAGGCCACCCAGACCACGGAGGCCAAACAATAGGCCACAAGCGTCATGGCAATGGTGTTCAGCAAATTTTTGTATCGAGACATACCGCCATAAAATAAAGCCAACCCCGCAGGTGTCATCATCATGACCAGGGCCGTAGACATGGTTACCCACGCCGTATCTCCGGTATCAATGGTGCCGTCTCCAGCCAGGGCAGGCCATACATTTAACAGGATCAAACCAACGACAATTGCAAAGCGTTTTAACATCATAGTGTCCTCTTCTCAGGTTAAAGCGGTTAACTTACAAAAAAAAATCATTTTTTTTGTAAGTACATATTAATCAACAAATTTGTTTTTGCATTTTAGCAAATGTCATACCAGACACCCCGCAACGTCGACAGAAGCAGAGGTAATTATTTGAAATTACAGACATAATAATAGAACGAAACACTGCATACAAAATCACATACAAAACACAACCCATTTTTTAATCCACAAAAATGTAAACTTAAAGTCAAAATCATCATACAAAAATGTTGTTTTCCAATGGTATACCTTAAGTATCGCTATATTTCTCAGATTTCAAGCGAAATATGCAGGCAAAATCAAATAATAGCAGAAATGATGATTGAATAAAAAACATAATTGTAACTTTATTAAAGACGGGATATTTCACTGACGGTTAATGAAATTGCCCCCCAACCATTTTCCACCCTGCCGGAAAGAAGATAGGGATATCCATTATCAAGAAGATGGGAAAAACGGGCATATGCCCTGGGGAAAAATACGGTCTCCACCACCCCGGTATCATCCTCAAAGGTAAGAAATTTCATAGCCTCCCCCTGTCGGGTCTTTACAAGCTTGCCTGTAATCAGCCAGCCTGCAAAACGGATGTGCCGGCCCACCATATTAGGCAGATCTACAGCTTTAATTGCGTTCAGATCTTTAAATTTTTCCCTTATGAGCGTCATGGGGTGGCAGGCCGGTAAAAACCCGAGAACGGCAAATTCCCGGCGAAGCCGTTGACGTGGCGTGTCCCCGGGCAAATCGGGGATGTCATGTATATCCGGCCCAAACAGATCCACCCCGTCCGCCATGGACCGTTGACCGGCCTGCCAGAGGCAATACGCCCAGGCTAAAGCCCCGCGGCTTTTACCCGGCAAAAGAGCGTCAAGACAGCCGCTGTCCGTCAGGGCACGGGCCTCATCCTCCCGGGGAGCAATGCGGCTAAAAAAATCAAAGACATCTGAAAACATACGCCCCTGCCGTTCCAAAACAATTTTATCCATGGTTGCCCGACCCAAATTTTTTACCGCCATGAGCCCGACCCGGATCTCATGCTTAATGCCGCACCAGCGCACCTGGCTGTATCGAACATCAGGCCCCAGAATCGTCACCCCCATACGCCGGGCTTCGGACACATAGGCAAAGGTGGAATAAAAACCGCCCTGATTGGATATAACGGCGGCCATGAATTGCGCAGGATAATGGGTCTTAAGATATGCGGCCTGGAACGAGACCCGGGCATAAGATGCCGAATGGGGCTTGCAAAAAGAGTAGCCGGAAAACGACAGGATCATATCCCAGATCCGATCAACAGCACCCAACGCAACACCTTTGCGCCGAGCACCCTCAAAAAATTCAGCCCGGAAAACCTCAAGTTTTTTGTGTCTCTCTTTTTTGGACATAACCTTGCGCAGTTCATCGGCCCGGGCATGGGTAAAACCGGCCAACCGGACCGCAGCCTTTGACACATCCTCCTGGAACACCATGATGCCGAAGGTTTCATCCAAAAGCCCGGCCATTAAAGGGTGAAGCGGCTCCCACACACCCGAATGCAGACGTTCAAGATATTCGTTGATAAATTCATTGGCCGCGGGCCGGATGATGCTGGAATGGATGACCAGATGCCGAAAATCACCCTGGCCGGATTTTTTCTGGAGCAGGCGCATGGCCGGACTTTCAATGTAAAAACACCCCATGGTCCGGCCCTGGGCCACCTGCTGCTGGGTGGCCGGGTCATCTTCCGGATCAATGTCCTGAAAATCGGTAAACGCGCCCCGGGTCTCCCGGATTGAGGCAATGCAGTCCCGGACAACACCCAGACTGCGGTTGCCCAGAAGATCAATTTTAACAAGACCCGCAGCCTCTGCGCCCTCTTTTTCCCATTGGATGACAGGAATCCCCTTGGGGGCATCTTCCACGGGGGCATAGGTGTCAATGGGGCCCGGGGTGATCACAACACCACCGGGATGAACAGACAGATGCCTGGGGGTTTCGATCAGCCTGCCGGCAAGATGAATGATCCTTGGCCAGGGATCAGTCCACCGGGATGGCCGCCCGGAATGGTCTGCGTTAAAAGCATTGGCACCCCTTAAAAATGGATTATCCCGGCGCAACCGGGAGATTCCCTGCTTGATCTCAGCTTCGGGCAGGCCGAACACCCGGGCGGTTTCCCGTACCGCCATCCGGGGCTGGAACAAAATATGACTTGCCACCATGGCAGACCTCCCCTGGAACCGACTCAGCACATGGTTGAGCACGGTATCCCGTTCATCCCATGCAAAATCCACATCAATATCCGGGGGATCACGGCGTTCCGAATTTAGAAACCGTTCAAAATAGAGGTTGTGCTTGATGGGGCATACGTTGGTGATCCCCAGACAATAGGCCACGATGGACGCGGCACCCGACCCCCTGCCGCAGGTGCGCGAGGCCTGTTTCACAATATCGGCCACCACCAGAAAATAGGCGGAAAAACGTGTTTGTTCAATAATGGTCAACTCGTGATCAATGCGCCGGATCACCGGACCAGAGAGGCTTGCCCCATATCGTTTTATGGCACCGGCCATGGTTTTTTCCCGCAGCAGCGAGGCACATGTCTGTCCTGAAGGCGGCGGATACGGAGGCATGACAATGCCAAACTTCGGTCCTGTAAATTCAATTCGTTCGGCCAGAACCCTTGTGGCGGTTACAGCTTCGGGCATGGCGGCAAATTTGTGAAGATAATATTCGGGGCTGCCTAAAAAAGCGCCGGCCGGGACAACCTGTTCAACAGAGATCCGGGAAAGGCTGGTTTTGGCGTCAATGGCCCGCAGCAACGCGTGGACCTCATGATCCCCGAGGGATAGAAAATAACTGTCCGGAACTGCAACCACGGGCAAATTTGCCGCCCGGGCCGCCCGGCACAGGGGATGGTTGCGGGAAACCGGGGCGCGCCCGATACAGGCGGCAAGATCCAGATCCGCGCCCCGGCGACAAAGCCCATGCCAGCGGGCCAGGCATTGAACCGACGAAGTCAAAAGAATCAGGCCCTGCCCAAGGGTCGGTACGACTTGTTCCAGGTTAAAATCCGAGCCCCTGTGGCGCCGAGTCAGCAGCCGGCACAGGTTGGCGTAACCCGCGCTGTTTTTTACCAGGGCAACAACCTTTGCACCCGTCTTTGGATCATTGATTTCAGCCCCCACCACGGGCCGTAAATCATACTCGGCACAGGCTTCAAGAAACGGCCACAATCCGTAAAGGTTATTGGTATCCGTCAGCGCAAGCGCTTTGTACCCCAGCACCTTTGCCCGGAGGCACAATTCCCGGACACCTGGAACACCCCGCATCAGAGAGTAATGGGAGTGGACGGCCAGGGGGATCATGGCACAGCAGATTTCCCCGGCAGATTTAAAGCGGCCCCAAGGGTGATGGATCCCGGCCCAAACCGCTCACCGATACGGATGGCCGCCCGTTGCACTTTACAAGTTCTCTCTTTTTTGGGGTCCCTGACCACCGTTTGAAACAGGTCGGCCTGGACAGGCAAAAAAGACTGATCCGTCGGCGCGGGCAGCGTGTTGCAAGCAAGACTGATATGCCGGATGCGAACCCTGCGTTTCCAGGTGCGTGCAAACAGCGCCCAGACCGACCTGAACATGAAAAGGCTGCTGTCCTGTATCCGGGTACATCTGCCATGATGCTGGATACCATCGGCATAGGACAGACACAGGGTTAAACGACTGGCAGACGCCCGGCTGCGCGCCAGATCCCGGCTAAGCTGACGACTCAACAGAGCAATGCAGGCTTTGAGTTCGTCCTGATCATTGGTATCTGTGGCAAATTCATGGTCAACAACCAGATCCAGTGTCTGTCCGGACGCCGGATTTGAAGTCGAAACGCACGAACCCACAGGATTGGTGTCTATCCCTTGAATCATCTGATGAATGAGATACGCCCTGTCCGCAAAGGGGATGGCCAGCTGGGCCGGGGTCAGCTGCCGCAGATGAAACACCGTTTCAAGATTGAACCGGGCGGCAGCCCGGGCTTCACCGCGACTGATGCCGGGCAACAGCTTCAGGGGAAAGGGCGCAAGGAAATCAGCCTCTTCTCCGGGCCCCACAATGTACTCCCCCAGGGGCTTGACCAGCCGGGTGGCAGCCTTGGCCACCAATTTATTGGTGGCAAGGGACCAGACAGGGTCTAATCCCATCTGTTTTTTGACAGCTTTTTTCAACCGGAAGGCCACATCAGGGCCCGGGCCGTACATTCTTGTCGTGCCGGTGATATCCAAAAAAAGATGGCCGTCTCCCATGCCGGATTCCACGGCCGGGGTCACTGCCAGGCCCAGCCGGGTGATCTCTTTCATGGCTTTTGCATACCGGTCAAAACGAGGCGGCAGAACCTGGATGCGCCGGCGCCGGGACAATACCTGTGACAGGGGCATACTTTTTCGAACGCCCTCCCGGAAGGCCGGTTCATTCATGTCATACACCACAGCCCGGGGAGCGCCCAATGGCGCAATCACCACGGGACGGTCTTGTAAAGCGACAGATGACATGGTCTCCAGCCGGGCGGCAAAATCCGCAATGTTCAGATGGATGATGGCCCGGGGCCTCATGACTGATGACCGAGAATATTGATTAGCCGCCGGCAGTTATTGGGTGCCTGACCTCTGACATGATTATTGAAAAACACAGCGCCCGTATCTGCGGCAGGGGCAAGGGTTTTAGAAATGATGTCGGCAAGACTTTTAAGTTCGGTCTCGCTGTAATTGTAGTCAAATTGTTTCTGCATATTGCCGGATCGCCATCCCTGGCTGTTCCTGCCGTGCAGCCGCAGGTAAAAAAGCCGGGGATTGGTCACAATATCCAGCCGGGGGAACAGACTGGGCAGATCCGGCCCGTCCACGGTCACCAGGGTGACTCCCCGCCGTTCAAACTCATAAAACACCTTGTCATGGATCCAGGAAGGATGCCGGAATTCAACGGCCACAGGCAACCCCGAAAGCTCATCCAGCAAGGCGGCCAGGTAAATACGCCGTTCCGGGGTGCGCATAAAATAAGGCGGTAGCTGTACCAGTATGCACAAAAGAGAGCCCGCAGCTTCCAAAGGGGCGATGCCCTGGCGAAACATCAGCACATCCCGGAGCCATCCGGTTTTATCCACTTCATGGGTCATGGTCCGGGTGAGTTTGACGCTGAATTTGAACCCGTCGGGCACCTGGGCAACCATCCGTTCCAGGGACCGGGCCTTGGGCATCTGATACCAGGTATAGTTAAGTTCCGTGGCCTTAAACAGCCGGGCATAGGCCGGCAGCATACCGGCCGCATGGGTGCCGGCCGGATAGACGCCTGCATCCACCCACTCCGCATAGGAGTAGCCGCTGGTACCGGCACACAGCATCTCCACCGGATTATTCCCCCTCCATGGCCTGGGCGGGACGGACAATACCGATCACCTTGCCCTGGATCATGATATCATCAAACCCATAGGTCTGGGGTTTAAACGCCGGATTTTCCGGGCGCAGTTCAATGTGGTCGGCATGCAGAAAAAACCGTTTGACCGTGGCTTCCTCTCCGTTGATCAGGGCCACCACAATCTCCCGGTCCACGGCATACTGACGGGGCCTGCTGATGGCAATGTCCCGATGAAGGATACCCGCGCCCGTCATGGATTGCCCCTGAACCTTCAGGGCAAACAGATTGTCGCCGGGATACAGGGTGTCGTCCACCACCAGGCTGCCGTCCCACTCCTGGGTGGCATAGATGGGAAGCCCGGCGGTGATCTGTCCTACAATGGGGATAATTTTTTTACGATGATCCGCCTGGGCGGCACCGCTTTTATCCAGGACAACAATGTCCCTGCTGTACCGGCCCATTCTGCGGATATACCCTTTTGTTTCAAGAAGTTTCAGGGTCTGCGCCACAGCCGCATGGCTGATGGCAAGGCGTTTTGCCATCTCTCTGAGGCTTGGCGTTTCTCCGGATTGCCCCAATGAAGATCTCAAATAGCCCATCACTTTTTCTTGTTTTTCTGTAAGCTTTGGCCTCATTTTTGCTGTAATCTTTTTCCGTTGTTTTTTAAATCAATATGGCAAATGTCACATTCAATGTCAATGCCAATGTAAAGCTTATTGTGAATGTATGCAAAAATGTATATGAAAAAGTTAAATATTGACAAACCAGAATTCAATGGGCTACAGAAAATAATACCCATGGGACAATTTGTATGATGCTATTTAAAGCATTTTTAAGATGTTAACCTTAATGGATTTGCGATGGCTCAATTAGAACTTAAAGAAATCAGTGTACGGTTTGGCGGGCTCCTTGCTCTGTCCAAATTGAGTTTTACCATCGGCAACGGCCGGGTTGTCGGGCTCATTGGACCCAACGGCGCAGGAAAAACAACGGTTTTCAATGTGCTGACCGGTGTGTATCAGGCCTCCGAGGGCGACGTGATATTTAACGGCAAAAGCATCAAGGGCAAACGCCCCTATGTTATCTTTGAAAAAGGGATTGCCAGAACATTTCAAAATATCCGTCTGTTTTCAGCCATGACGGCCGTTGAAAACGCCATGGTAGCCCGCCACTGCAGAACCGGAAAAGGGATTATCGGCGCCCTCCTGCATACCCCCTCCCAGAAACGGGAAGAGGCCTGGATCAGGGAAAAAGCAATGGAGGCGCTCAAATTCATGGGTGTGGATAAATATGCAGACACAGTGGCGTCCAATCTGCCCTATGGCCTCCAGCGGCGTCTGGAAATTGCCAGGGCCATTGCATCCGAACCCCAGGTGCTGCTTTTGGACGAACCCGCCGCCGGCATGAACCCCAGCGAGTCCGCAGAATTGATGCATGATATTGCCCGCATGAAAGACCTTGGCATTGATGTGCTTTTGGTGGAACACGACATGAAAGTGGTCATGGGCGTGTGTGACCATATTGTTTGTGTTGACCATGGCGTGAAAATCGCCGAAGGCTCCCCTTCTGAGATCCAGAATGACCCCAATGTAATAGAGGCATATCTTGGTCAGCCTGCCAACCAATAAACAGCCATGGATGAACCTGGCCGACCAACTTGACCGGACCAGTCCCCGGGTTCCCCCCAACGAATATTAAAACAAGATTAAAATCATATTAAAATAAAAATATAGGCGGAAAATACACAGACGTTTTTATAAAAAAAAGCAGCCCCGGGCCGACCTGGTTTTCACCGGCGTTCAGCCCACAACGAAAGTCATAAAACCTGTGGAGGTTAAGACTTTCATATAAAATTTTTTAGGAGGAAAAATGAAAAGAGTTATTTCCACTTTAGCTTTAGGCCTGTTCCTGGTTGCCTGCCTTGCGGGCGCGGCGTATGCAAAAACCTTGAAAATCGGTTCCATGAGCCCGTTGACAGGCCCCTATGCCTCTGACGGTACTGACATCAAAAACGGCGCACTCACAGCCATTGAGGTGATGATGGAACAAGGCGGAATTCCAGGATACGACAAGATTGAACTGGTACCCCAGGATACCGCATGCGACCCCCGCCAGGCGGTTGCGGCGGCCAACAAGCTGATAAACGAAGAAGTTACCGGCGTTGTAGGCGCCTATTGTTCTTCGTCCACCATCCCGGCATCTGAAACCCTGGATGAGGAAGAGATTATCATGATCACGCCGGCTTCCACCAATGAGATGGTTACAGACCGCGGGCTTCCCTATATGTTCCGTATGGCCGGACGCGATGATGACCAGGCTCCGGCAGCAGCACGTTTCATCAAAGAAGAACTCAAAGCCAAAACCCTTTTCATTGTTGATGATAAAACCACATATTCTCAGGGCCTTGCAGACAGCGTCGGCAAATCCGCCACAGAGATGGGCGTCGAGGTTGTGGCCCATGAGCATGTAAACCAGGGGGACAAAGACTTTTCCGCCATCCTGACACTTGCTAAAAAATCAAACGCCGACGTGTTCTATATGTCTTTACAGGGATTTTCTCCGGCTGCAATGATGACCCTGCAGGCCAAACGTCTGGGGCTGCAATCCCAGATCGTTACCAATGATGCCGTTTTCCAGCCCCGGTACATGGAAGTGGCCAAGGACGCAGCCGAAGGCGTTTTCCTCACCTATGGATACACCGACCCGGAAACACCTGAATACAAAGCATTTTCAGACCGCTATATTCCCAAGTACGGAGAAATCGCCGCCTATGCCACCTACGCATTTGACTGTGCCATGGTTTATATGAAAGCGGTCAAGGCTGCGGGCACCACAGATGCCGCCAAAGTAAAAGCTGAAATGATGAAACTGGATTACCAGGGCGTCTCCAAGCACATAAAATTCAACAAGAAGGGCGATTCAGGATCTTCCTACATTGCCTTTAAGGTGGTAGACGGCAAATTTGTTCCCTTCTGGGACCCCGCCAAAGGCGAAATCAAATAACATCAATACAGAGACTTAGCATACAGCCGGTCTTACAGACCATCGGGTTGCAGGACCGGCTTACCTGTTTTCACACACAAGCCACAAGAAAAAATTAAAGCATGGAATATTTTATTCAGCAGTTGATTAACGGTTTGACCCTGGGCGGGATGTACGCCTTGATAGCATTGGGTTACACCATGGTTTACGGTGTCATCCAGCTTATCAACTTTGCCCATGGTGAATTTTTCGCCGCCGGCGGCTACATCGGGGCCATTGTCCTGGCGTATCTGGCGGGCTCAGGATACATGGATGCCCATCCGGTCCTGTGCCTGGCCATTGCCTTTGCCGTGGCCATGGTTTACACCGCCTACCTGGCCATCGGCGTGGAAAAGATCGCCTACAAACCGTTGAGAAAGGCGTCCCGTCTCTCTGTTCTGCTTTCGGCCCTGGGCATGTCCATTTTTCTGTCCAACGGCATGATGCTCACCCGGGGGGTGTATGATGCGGTCTATCCGTCCGAACTCTTCCAGGGTGGAATGAGTTTTGGCTCGGTGACGGTTTCATACCTCCAGATTACCATCGTCTGCCTGACAGCGGTCCTGCTCATCGGGCTGAACCTGCTTGTTTTCAAGACCAAAATCGGCATGGCCATGCGGGCAACGGCCCAGGACAAGACCATGTCCGCCCTGGTGGCCATCGGGTCCAACAAAATCATCTCTTTGACCTTTGCCATCGGTGCCGGACTGGCCGCCGCCGCCGGTATCATGTACGGGCTCTATTACGGGTCCGTCAAATATGACATGGGGTTTGTGCCCGGCATCAAGGCCTTTTCCGCAGCGGTTCTCGGCGGTATCGGCAATATCACCGGCGCCATGATCGGCGGTCTTATCATCGGCCTGGTGGAAATTTTCGGTGCAGGCTACCTCTCCGGTGAGTACAAGGACGTGTATGCCTTTATCATCCTGATCGGGGTACTTTATTTTAAACCTACTGGAATTATGGGCGAGAATATCGATGATACAAGAGTTTAAAAAAGTATTAAAACCCTATGTCCTGGGCATGCTGTGGCTGCTGGGATTGCTGTGGCCCATGCTGGGCATCCATCCGGACGGCACCCTCTCCTTTCACCAGACCTTTACGGTGTGGGGATATATTGCCGCAGGGTCACTGGTCTGCATTATTGCTTATCTGGTCCATGTCAGCGGCACCGCCTCTTTTATCAGCACACCTGTAACCCGGGCGATCCAGGGATTTAAGAAAAATGCCACAGCCCTGCCGACAGGGGCCTGGCTGGCGGCATTACTGATTTTTGCCCTGGCCTATCCCCAGTTTGCTGGACGTTACGGCACGGACGTGGCCATCAGTGTGTTGTTTTACATCTGCCTGGGCCTGGGGCTGAACATCGTGGTGGGCCTGGCCGGCATGCTGGACCTTGGCTATATTGCGTTTTACGGTGTGGGTGCTTACACCTATGCGCTTTTAAACACAACATACGGCCTGGCCTTCTGGGTCTGCCTGCCCTTTGCTGCGGTGTTTGCCGCCATTGCCGGCTGCATTGTGGGATATCCGACACTGAGAATGCGCGGCGACTACCTGGCCATTGTGACCCTGGGGTTTGGTGAAATCATCCGGCTGATTCTCAATAACTGGATGGAACTGACCAACGGCCCCAACGGTATCCTCGGCCTTGACCGCATCGCTTGGTTCCGGTTCCTTTTTGAAGACGGCATCAGCTTTGAAACCATCTGGGTGAAAAAACTTCAGCTGTTTTACTATTTTGCCCTGGGGCTTGCCATTGTGGTCATCATTGTGGTGCACCGGCTCAATTTTTCCCGGGTGGGCCGGGCCTGGGAATCCATCCGTGAAGATGAGACCGCCGCAGAACTCATGGGCGTCAACACCTTTTTATACAAACTCATGGCCTACGGCATGGGCGCTTTTCTGGCAGGGCTTGCCGGTGCGTTCTTTGCAGCCCGCATGAAGTTTGTATCCCCGGAAAGTTTCACCTTCCTCGAATCGGCCATGGTGCTGTGCATGGTGGTTCTGGGCGGCATGGGGTCCATTCCGGGCGTTATTCTGGGCGTCATTGCCCTGATCGCACTGCCCGAGGCCTTCCGTGAGTTTGAAGCCTACCGCATGCTGATTTTCGGTTTAACCATGATCCTGATGATGCTGTTCCGCCCGGCCGGATTAATCCCCGCCAAGCGCATGGGCCAGCGCTCTGAAGAAAAGGAGGGCTAAGCCCATGGGTGAACAGCCAATACTTGAAATGAAAAATGTCCATTCCGGGTATGGATCCATCAAAGCCCTGAAGGGCGTATCCATGAAAGTGATGCCCGGTGAAATCGTGGCCATGATCGGTGCCAACGGTGCCGGTAAATCCACAACATTGATGACCATCTGCGGAATTATTAAAGCCACTGCCGGTGAAATCTGGTATGACGGCAAAAAAATCAATAAGCTGAATCCGGAAAAACTGCCCACTATGGGGCTATGCCAGGTACCCGAAGGGCGCCGAATATTTCCGAGACTGTCAGTGGAAGAGAATCTGATTCTTGGTGCATTTCACAGAAAAGACAAAGAACAGATCAAAAAAGACATTGATTACTCCTATAATCTTTTTCCGCGACTGGGAGAACGGCGCAGACAGGAAGGCGGAACCCTGTCCGGCGGCGAGCAGCAGATGCTGGCCATTGCCAGGGCCTTGATGACAAAACCCAAGGTGCTGCTTCTGGATGAACCCTCCCTGGGGCTTGCCCCCATCATTATCCAGCAGATTTTTGATATCATTAAAGACATAAATAAAAAAGACGGAACCACCATCCTGGTGGTCGAGCAGAACGCCAATCTGGCCCTGCAGTCCGCCACCCGGGGATATGTCATGGAAACCGGAGAAATCACCCTTGAGGACAAGGCATCCGCCCTGCTTGAAAATCCCAAAATCCGGGAGGCCTATCTGGGCGAATAACGTTTAAGGTGATTTAAAAAATCACGGCATTTAAAATAAAACAGCCTGGGGGATAAAAGCTTATCCCCCAGGCTGTTTTTGTCTGTATTTTTACGCAGGCAAAATCCTATTTAAAAGCAGAAACTAAGTGTTTGGACGAAAAGTTGCCCAGATGCAAGGCGCAAGCAAAGCTGAAACCGGAGCGTACGTAGTACGTGAGGCCCGATCTTATAATTGGGCAGCTTTGTGAAGCAACGCCGCAGGTGGGTGACTTTCCGTTCAAACATTATTGAAATAGCTTAACGTCAAATTTCTGCCCACCTATAGAGGCCTCATACATCAGCCCCCCCTTGGCATGGATAAATACGGCCATACCTTTAAAATATCCTGTTTTTGCCTGGGCCCCCGTGGCAGGGCCTGCACTGGCGCCGGCGGTGCCGCCATCACTGCCCACTTTAGCCTGGACCCCGGCAGTCACCACGACAGCTGAAAGCGAGGCATCAAATTCAAATGATCCGCGGGTAAATTCATCATAGGCCCGTTTATCCTGGAAAAAAATAATCTCTGAAAACGCCTGACCGCCCAGCTGAAACCCGACGGAAATTTTGGTAATGGTGGCCGTACCGGTGATCAGACCGGCCTGGTAAACCCGGCCCTGGCCGTAGGCACCGCCGACAATGACGATGCCGCCCTTGCCCACGGTGGGAAATACCGCATAACCATAGCAGGTTTCAAAAAAAGGCTGAACCGCCTCTGCCTTCTTAAACACATTGATCGCGCTGGTGCATGAATCCGCAGCAAACGCCGGAACTGTACAAAAAAGAGCGAAAAGACCTGTCAGTAGAACAATAAAACGTTTTGTGGATTTCATTTGTGACTCTCCTTTAAAAATTCAGGTAGTATATACAGCATACTCTATCAGGAGTGACAGGCATTGCAGCTGGTAGGTCCGGATTTTGTCCCGGCTTTATGTTGTGCCCGATGACAGGCAAGACAGGTTTTATTCATCACTTGTTTCGCTTTAAGGACGCCGGTCCTTTTTGCCTCATCCAAAGCGCCCGATTTTTTTTCGAAATCCTTATGACAAACGGCGCAATCTTTGACAACGATTTGGTGAAGTTGATGCTTAAAGAGGACAGGGCCTTTACTGCCGCCGTTCAGGGTCATTTCAGGGCGGCCGGTATTCTGGGCCATTACACTGGAAACAGAAATTAACGACAGCCCTGCAACGATACTGCAGGCGACAAAGCAGATAGTGAGTACTTTTTTGTTCATTTTTTATCCTTTTTTTAATGTTACTGAACAAGAAACTCGAAAAGAACTGACCAAATTATTATCACAGATGTTTGGGAAAAAACAAGAAAAGGTCACCTCATGGACGTTTTGAGAATTTCTGAATCTTGACTTCACCGTTTGTTTTAAATAGTGTCGGAGCAAAAACTAAAGAACTTTCAAGGAGGGGACATGAAAAAAACAGGAATAGCAACTCTGGCAATCGTGATCCTGCTGGCCTGGGCGTCTTTGGGAACGGCAGGCCCTAAAACCATCAAACTGGCACTGGTCACCAAACCCGAATCGGCCCAGTATATTGCCGCCCAGAAGTTTAAATCACTGATTGAAGAGAAGGCCGGCGATGCCTGGGAAGTCAAAGTGTACCACTCCGCATCCGTGGGCAATGAAACCGAAATCCTCCAGCAGATCCAGATGGGCACGATCCAGATGGGCGTTATCACGGGCGGACCCTTTGACACCTTTGATCCCATTGTCAGGGTGATCAACTATCCTTTTATATTTAAGGATCATGCCCAGGCCGATAAAATCCTGGACGGCCCCTTGGGGCAGCAGATATTAAAAAGCCTTGAAACCTCCGGATTTAAAGGGATCTGCTTTTCCGAAAACGGATTCAGAAATCTAACCAACAACAAAAGAGCCGTCAACACCCCCGAAGATATCAAGGGCCTGAAAATCAGGGTCATGTCCTCTGCACTGCACAAGGCCGTCTGGCAGGCCCTCGGCGCCAACCCGACACCCATGCCCTGGCCCATATATACGGAACTGGAACAAGGCGTCATTGACGGACAGGAAAACCCCTTGTGGGTCATGGAAGTCTATAAATTTTATGAAATCCAGAAATATATGACCCTGACCCGCCATGTCTACTCCCCCCATATTGATGTGGCCAACCTTGCCTGGTTTAACAGCCTCTCCGCCAAGGACCAAGATCTGATAACCTCGTGCATGATTGAAGCGGCAAAATTCCAGCGCGCGGATAACCGCAACAAGAACGCGGCCCGCTTGGCCCTGCTCCGGGAAAAGGGTATGCAGATCAATGAACATCCGGATATTGATGCGTTCCGGCAGAAGGTTGCGGGGCTGAAAGATATGGATATGTATGCCGACAGCCGGGTGCAGGCGTTATTGAATCAAATGCTCAATGCCGTTGAATAGTGTTTGTCCAAACACGGACGCCGATCCTAATACTAAATAACCACATGAATTTTTTGATACATTTAAGCCGACGACTGAATGATTTCATTCAATATCTGGTCAGCATCCTGGGTATTATCATGACCATGATTGTTGCATCCCAGGTGTTTTCCAGGTATGTGCTGAATCATTCGCTGTTCTGGTCCGAGGAGCTGGCCCGTTTCATTCTGGTCTGGCTGACGTTTTTCGGCGCTACGGTGGCCTATTATCATGGACTTCATCCGGGTGTTGACACGGTTTTCAAACGCCTGCCGGAAAATCTTCAACAGACGGCAAAACTGATCTCCTGCCTGGCGGGTATAGCACTGTTTGTGGTGATGGTCGTCTGGGGCGCAAAATTTGCCTGGTTTGTAAAACTCCAGATCACCCCGGCCCTGAACCTCCCCAAATGGATTGTCATAGCCGTGGTACCGGTGTGCGGCATCATCTTTTTAATTCACGCCCTGGCAGGGTTTTGCAACGCGTGTGCAGATCGAAGCGATTCCCATGATCACTGAAATCCTCATCCTGTCCCTGTTTTTTTTGTTTGTGATCAACACCCCCATTGCCATTGCCATTGGTACAGCTTCTCTGGCGGCCATTGCGGTGCAGGGAGATTTTTCCCTTATGGTGGTGATCCAGCGGATGGTGGCAGGTACAGACTCTTTTCATCTCATGGCGGTGCCGCTGTTTATGTATGCCGGCACCATCATGGAAAAGGGCGGGATGTCCCAGCGGCTCATTGATTTTGCCAATGCGCTGACCGGCTGGCTGCCCGGCGGACTGGCGGCGGTGTCCATCGTTTCGGCCATGTTTTTTGCCGGCATTTCCGGTTCGGCGGCTGCCGATGCGGCTGCCGTGGGCGCCATCCTGATTCCGGCCATGAAACGTTCGGGGTACCCTTCGGATTTTTCGGCTGCGGTCCAGGCCGCGGGCGGGTCGCTTGGCGTGGTGATTCCGCCTTCCATACCCATGATCATTTTCGGGTTTCTCACCGGGGCTTCCATTTCCCGGCTCTTTGCCGCAGGCATCCTGCCCGGCCTGCTCATCGCGATCTCTTTGATCGCCGTTGCCACATTGATCTCCTGGAAGAACGGATTTGCCCCGGAAAACCAATTTTCCTGGCAAACCCTGGTGCGTACAGCCAAAGATGCCCTGCTGGCACTGGGCGCGCCGGTCATCATTTTAGGCGGGATTCTTTCCGGTGTATTTACGGCAACGGAGTCGGCAGCGGTGGCGGTGGTGTATGCCCTGGTCGTATCCATGGTTGTATACAGACAGATACGGTTCAAAGATATTATTCCGATTTTCGGTCAGGCCGGCATCACCTCTGCCATTGTGATGTTCATTATCTCCACGGCCTATGTATTTTCCTGGATCGCCGCCATTGAAAACATCCCTGACGCACTGGCAGGCGGACTTTTAAGCATCACGGACAGCCCCGTATACCTGCTGCTTTTGATAAACCTTGTGCTGCTGATCACCGGCGTTTTTGTGGAAACCACGGCATCCTTGATCTTGCTGGTCCCCATGATCACCGCCATGGTGCCCAACCTGGGCATAGATTTGGTTCAGCTGGGCGTGATTGTGGTGGCCAATCTTGCCATCGGCATGCTCACCCCGCCCATGGGCATCTGCCTGATTGTCTCGTCAAGTATTTCCGGGCAGAGCATCGGGGCGGTGAGCCGCCGTGTGGTGCCGTTTTTACTGGTGCTCATTGTGGATCTTGCCCTGATCACATTTTATCCGCCGTTGACCATGTGGCTGGCCCGAATTCTTGGTCCTTAGTTCCCCATGCGAATGTGGGAGACAAAGAAATCCCTAAACTCATCCTCCCGGTGGCTGACGTATAAAATGGTGCTTAACTGCTCCGCTGCCACCTGACCCAAAAAGTCCAGAACCGCATTACGGTTGGCCCGGTCCAGTCCATGGGTGGGTTCGTCCAGCACCAGAAGATCGGGCAGTTTTATCAGGGCCCGGGCAATGAGCGTCAGTCGCTGATCGGCATAGGAAAGGCTGCGGAAAGGGGCGTCTGCTTTATATGCCAGACTGATTCGTTCCAGCCAGGCCATGGCTTTTTTATCATCTTCAGGCGTTGGGCGCTGGTACAGGCCGATGGTGTCATAAATACCGGAGGTCACACAGGCCAGAACGCTGCCGGCCACCCGATAGCTGCGGTGAAATTCCGTGCTGACAATACCCATCCTTTTTTTCAACTCCCAGATGGACTCTCCAGTGCCCCGGCGGGTGCCGAATATCCACAACCGATTCCGGTAGCAGGCGGGATGATCGCCCGAGATCATCTGCAGCAACGTGGATTTACCGCAGCCGTTGGGACCCGACACCAGGGTATGCTGCCCCGTAGAGATGCTCAGGTTTAAACCGGAAAAAACAGGATCTCCCGAATAACCTGCATGGCCGTCTTCAAGCCTGACAAGTTCATTTAAATGCGGTATTTCCCCGGGCACAGCATCTTTCAAACCACCTGTTTTTGCAGTTTTTAAATCATTGATGTCGGCTGAAAAGTGTGCCGGTCCCTGGAAGTCAATCAGTTTAGGCAATATATCCTGCCGCGGCCCGCAAAGGGGCATCTGTCCATTGTCAATCACCGCAATATGAGTGGCGCCGGCGGGGAGGTCCCCTGGATCATACACAAAAACCAGGATACCCATCCCGCAAGCCCTGCAATGATCCAGTGCCGTATCAAGCTGTCCGCAACCAGCCTTGTCCAGACCGTCAAAGGGAGACTGTATCAACAGCCATTGACTGCCCGATGAGATCCTTGACAGAAGCAGCAGTTTTCGGGTCTGCCCCGTGGACAACTGCCGATAGCCCTGGTCCAGCACCTGATCCATGCCAAAGGCACAGATCATGTCGGTATATTGATCCGGATCATGGATAAAGGCCCGGGCCAGGGTACCCGGATCCAGGCGATCCATGAAATCGCTGTCATCATTTTTAAGTTCCTGTTCAAATATCTCCTGCTGCCCGGCAAAGGAAAAAATGCCCATATCTTTGGGCAGGCAGATTTCAGCGCCTGGAATGTTGGCGTGATCCGGGGACAACAGATTAAAAAACTTATCAATCCCGGACCGGTTTTGACCCAGGATGCACCAGAATTCACCGGCTGAGGCTTCAAACAAAGGGATATTTAAATCAGATATTTTTGCATTTTCTATTTTCATGGGCGTATTCAACCAGGTTTCCGTCATTTCAGCAAGCCTGAATTTTCCATAAAAAAACGATTCAAAGCCGCTTTGTCCATATTTGAATAATTTGGTTTTGCAAAACGCCTGAGATTTTGCTAAAAGCCTTCAGTGGAAAACAGTACCATGTTGAATGTGAAACAGGAGAAGGTAGACAAGTGACCGGTTTTCAAGCCAAAACAATATATGTCGATGTGGATGACGTTGTATCCAGAACCACAGAAACTTATCCGGGTGTTGTGGCCCAGGAGTTTGGAAAGACCGTATCCTTTGAAGACCTGACCGGTTTTGATTTGAAACGTTGTTTTCAGTTGACGGATAATGAGTTTCAATATTTTTTCAACCTGGTTCATCAGTCTGATTTCCTTCTAGGATTTAAGCCAGTGGAAGGAGCGGTTGAAACTCTGAAGGACTGGGCTGATATGGGTCACACCATTGATATTGTAACAGGACGTCCGACCTCGGCCCAGGACGCGACCCTTGCCTGGCTTGAAAAAAACGGAGTGCCGTTCAGGGGATTCATCATGGTGGATAAATACAACCGCCCCGGCAATGACTTGTCCCTGGCCATTTCAAAAGAGGAGTTAGCCATGATGGATTACGATCTGGCCGTGGAAGATTCCCCGGAGATGGCTTTATTCCTGGCCCAGGACATGGGCGTATCTACAGCATTGGTCCATCGGCCCTGGAACAGAACGTGCGTCACACATGACAACCTTGTTCGGTGTACCTCCTGGAACGAAATCCATCCCATGATCAAGGAACCGGCACTTGAAGCCCATGAATAAATTATTGAGTGTACGGAACCCAACAGCAAATTCCTGCAACACACCTATTTGCCTGAACGCTTAAAACGAATTGACAATCAACAGGCTAAAAGTATATTTTATAGAATAAATTGCGGAAGCACGCGGCTCACTGGTGGGGCCCTCGGACTTCAAATCCGATGTGCGGGGCTGATACCCTCGCGGGTGGGTTCGATTCCCATGTGCTTCCGCCATTTTTATAAGCAGCTTAATCGTTTTTCCTGCGTGCTCTCACCCCAAAACACTTGCACCAACGCCTCTATCTCGCAGGTAAGCGAGTTCAACAATGCGGTAACGCTGCCGGAAATGCCATTGAAAAAGCCTTGATGTTCAAAAGCGAAAATGATTTAACAATCCAAAGATTGTGCATCTTGTATCTATGAATACAGACTATAATAGGTTGTCATGAGTCCAACAATATTACGTGAAAAAGGATATAGGTTCTTCTTTTTTTCTCGTGAAGAAACAAGAATGCATGTGCATATTAACTGTGAAAATGGAGAGACAAAATTCTGGCTGGAGCCTGAAATCGAGTTAGCTCAAAATCACCGTCTATCCAGATTTGAACTTAAACAAATTGAAAAAATAATCGAGAATAATTATGAGCAGTTTAAAGCCACTTGGCAAAAACATTTCCGGCGTTGAGATCACAAATATTTCTACCCATGGCATCTGGCTGCTGTCAGGAGACAGAGAATTATTTCTCAGTTATGATCAATTCCCTTGGTTTAAAGACGTTCCCATCGGCAAAATAATTAATGTCGAAGAACCAAGCCCGGGGCATTTTTATTGGCCCGATCTTGATGTTGATTTGGGAATTGAATCTATTGAGCACCCCGAACGCTTCCCTCTTATTTCCAAAGGGAATGATTTATCAATTTAAAATTCTCGACTATTCCCTGACCCGCCTCTTTGCCATCCTAATTATTAAAGCCAACGGACAGCACAATTCAGAGGGCATTAAAGTCAACAATCCGAAGCGCGTATCTCTGACGAAAGATAAGTTTTCATCATTTCAAAAATGAGGTGGCCGAAATCGGCCATTTTACCGGGATCTGATAAGAGTTGAATCTGTTGATCCTGGTGTGCCAGGCCGCTTTGGATGACGGCATCATCAAGGGCTTTGGGAAAATCCCCAAGCATTGCCTGTTCCGGGGTATTGGTTTTCATCTGGATCACAACATTCTGGTTTTCGAGCAGCTTGCCTTTGATGGTTTCCGCATAGCTGAGCATATCTTTGTCTGTCAGATTGTCCGTGATAAATATCTCATTTAGCTTTTCAATGAGATATGACAGCCATATTTCCTGCTTGTCTTTTGCTTTGGCCGTCCCCAAACCGTCGGAGGGATGGAGTGTGTACTCGGCTCTATTTTCCTGAAGTTCAAGATCCTGCTGCTTGATTTTGGAAAGGCGATAGTGGGTAAGCTCAACCCCTGTGAGGTCAATCACGTCCTCGTCAGTGATGCTCTCCCTCAGCATGGGACGCAGATGGCGGGCATACAGAGACAGCTTTTCAAGATCTTTGTCATCATACTCCACAATCTGGGACATAAATTCGTAAAACCGGACAAAGGTTCCCAGGTCCTTTTTAAATATCTCCAGGCGGTCCTTTTCGGTCTTGGCTTCCTTGAACTGTTTTTCGGCATTGGCAAGGAGCACGGCATCATTGGTGCTTTTCTTGGTTCGTTCAAACAGTGCTTTGGTTTCATTGTAGCCGGCAACGGCCCAGCGCTGGAGTGCCGGCTTGCAGATATTGGCCAGGGCCGCACTGCTTTTGTTCTTTTGAAGATATGCGTCGCAAAACTGTTCTACCTCTGTCCACAGAAAAATCCCCGAAGCCCGCAGCTTTTCATGCAAATCAAAAATCAGATCCGGATCACTGACCCCGCCGAGTTCGGCTGTCATGTAATAGGGCTGAAAGGCTTCCAGTATATCTTCGGGTTCATTGAAAAAATCCAGGACAAAGGTCCCGCTCTCGGATTTGCCCGGATATATCCGGTTCAACCGGGACAGGGTTTGCACACATTCAACGCCGCCCAGCTTTTTATCAACATACATGGCACAGAGCTTGGGCTGATCAAACCCTGTCTGGAACTTGTTGGCAACGATCATGACCTGATAGTCATCGGCATCAAATGCGATACGGATATCCCGCCCTTTAAGGCCGGGATTCATTAAAAACCCGGTTTCGGTATATTTGTTGCCCAACAGCGCGGCGGCTTCCGGGTCCTTGTCGTTGAATTCGACCTCGCCCGAGAAAGCAACCAAAGCGTGAATATTTTTGTATCCCTGCCTGGCGATGTATTTTTCAAAACACAGCTTGTACCGTACAGCCTCTTTTCGCGATGATGTCACCACCATGGCCTTGGCCTGGCCGCCGAGCAACCCCATGACGTTGTCCTTAAAGTGCTCAATGATCACCTGAACCTTCCGGGAGATATTGTAGTCATGGAGACGAACCCACTGATTCAGTTTTACCTTGGCTTTCCTCGATTCCACCTCATGGTCTTTTCTCTGGATTTTGAGGGCCAGATTATATGCCACCTTGTAGTTGGTATAATTTTGCAGCACATCAAGGATAAACCCCTCTTCAATGGCCTGGCGCATGGTGTAAACGTGGAAGGGTTCAGGCTTATTTGTCCGGGAGGCCACCCGGGTCGGGTCTGGTAACCGGCCAAACAGCTCCAGGGTTTTTGCCTTGGGTGTGGCGGTGAAGGCAAAATAACTCAAGTTCGGGTTGAACTTTCTGGACGCAATGGTGGCATCAAGGATTTCATCCGGGGTCAACTCTTCGTCCATGTCCCGGCTGTCGATCATCAGCACTTCCTTGAGCTGCCTTGCCGTGGAACCGGTCTGGGAAGAGTGGGCTTCGTCCGCAATGACCGCATAGCACCGCGCCTTTAAATTCACATCGGATTCAATGGCCTTGAGGACAAAGGGGAAGGTCTGAATTGTCACAATGATGATGGGTTGGCTGATGGTGAGGGCCTGGGCCAGTTTCTCCGACTTGGAACCGCCCCCAAGATCCCGGGAGATACGGCCAACCACCCCGTCGGCATGTTCAAACTGGTAGATGGTATCCTGGAGCTGGTCATCCAGAACCGTCCGGTCCGTGATGACGATGACCGAGTTGAAGACTTTGCTGCCGTCGGGCTTGGTCAACGCAGAGAGTTGATGGGCTGTCCAGGCAATGGAGTTGGACTTGCCGGAGCCTGCACTGTGTTGAATCAGATACTTTAGGCCCGGCCCATTCTCCCTGGCCGAATTGATGAGTTTATTGACCACATCCCACTGGTGATACCGGGGAAAAATCATGGCCTCTTTCTTGGACTTCCTGCCCTCGAAATCTTCCCTCTCTTCGATCTCAAGGTGGATATAGCGGCCCAGGATGTTCAGCAGGTTGCCCGGCTGCAACACGTCGTTCCAAAGGTAATCCGTGGCGTATTGATCCGGGTTATCCGGTACGTCATTACCGGCACCGCCGCCCTTGGCGCCTTTATTGAACGGCAGAAAAAAGCTGTTGTCACCGTCCAGGCGGGTACACATATAAACCTCATACTGGCTGACCGCAAAGTGAACCAGGGCACCCCGCTTGAAGGTGAGCAGGGGTTCCGGTTTCCGGGTCTGCGGATCAACGGGCGGACGGGTTTTCTTGTACTGGATAATCGCATTCTGCACGGCCTGCTTAAACTCGGATTTCAACTCCATGGTGATGATGGGGATGCCGTTGACAAACAGAACCAGATCAATGCGATATTTTTTGGCCTTTTTTCCGTCGGTTTCTCGTTCTTCTTCGCCGGCCCAGGGAGAATAGACCAGTTCAGGTACGACCCGAAGGATATTGGCCTGGTACCTGGCTTGTGTGACGGGGTTCAGCTCATCGTCCGGCTTGAACTGGCACAGCGGGAACCGGGTGCCCCGCTCCTTGATGTCATGGCGCAGGACGCCCAGGGTGCCGAAGGTGCGCAATTCATCGCCCGTGGAGTTGGGATCGGCCTTGGACAACTGGGCGGCAACCCGATCCAAGAATTTGTCCTCTGTATCATTAGCATAGATCTTACTGAACTTTTCCCACTGCTTTGGCTGGGTTTCTTTGACAAAGGCGATGAGGTCATCAGGATACAAAGCCCGTTTCCGGTCATAGTGATCGGGTCGACCCAGGTGCCAGCCATTGGCCAAAAGATCATTGATGACATTTTTCTGGAACTGAAACTCACAGGATTTGTCTGATATGGCCATGGCTTTTATCCTTATGTGGCTTGGGTTCTGTTTGGCTCCCAGTTGCGGACATCTATTTTGCCGGTTACTGCTGCGGAGATTAGAGCAGTTCTGCGTTCCTTGAGTAAAACTATTTGCTTTTTACAAGAGTCAGAAAGTTTATCATAAGTTGTATTTTGTTTGTTTATAGCGTTTAAGATTTCCTCGATTTCTGCGATTGGGGGGCAAGGGATATGGATTTTTTAAACTCATCCCAATAAAGCCTGAGCCGGAAGTCTGTTATTCCCTTAGAGTATCTTTTCAGCTCAGTTATGGCATTGGGGGTCCGTAATACGAGCTCAACAAACTTGGAATCTATCTTTGTTTTCGGACGACATACAACATATGCTGGACTTATTAATCCATTTACTATTGGTGCTCCAAATCCTCCCTGCCAGGCCCGCATCATGTTGTAGGCAATGTCGTTCTTATGGACAACTTTATAAAGAGATCGATCTTCGCTTCTTGCCACTTTTCTATCCAACTCATCTTCACTCAGCTCTGTATCAGATATTCCTGAATGAATTGAAACACTGAGAATAGGAAGACGTTGTTCTTCCAAAGTGGTAGCCTTGGTGGAGCTTTCGTTATAGAGTTGGCCGATTTTGTTTATATCCCAATGAACTGGCACTTCACCCAGCCACTCCACACCTGAATCCTTCATGGGCACATCCGGATCAAGCCCTTTGGTCACCGCATGACTGATCACAGCCTGACGTTTTTCCTGAAGCAGTTCAATCAGCTTTTCCTGTTTGGCTATCAGGGTGTCGATCTTGGCGGTCTCGTGGTCAAGGAAGCTCACTATTTGAGTTTGTTCTCTATAATCGGAAAGCCCAATTTTTATGGTTCCAACAGTGTCTGTGTTTAAATTAAGCTGCGTCCCGAATTTCCCCAACCCTTTGTATGCTTGTTCTCCAGCAAAAACATAGAATAAGAATTTTGGTGGAATTTTAAGTTCTGGAAAGTAAACGAAACCGTCATGAATGCAAGCTTTTATTGCTGTGATGCAGGGCTTTCCAACAGTTCCAGCTATGCTTAAAAAAAGTTCGCCTGGTTCAAGCTTAACGCTTAGGGAACTGCCTAAATCTGACAAGCGCTGTAATGATGTTTTCAGGTATGTACTTGAAGATGTCACATCGGCGATTCGTGTCCACGCATACTCTCCGTTTTCTTGAAAATATTTTTCATCTTCGATTGGGCGTGGAGAGGCTCCTCTTTTAACAGAACTCAAATGCTTAATTTGGACTATATCCCAATGTACCGGCACTTCACCCAGCCATTCAACCCCAGAATCCATATACACCGGATAAGGCTGATATTTTCCAGCCATCACAACACCTCCTTCCACGGAGGAACGAGTTTTACAATCATTGGGGAATCCCATGGCGTGAATATTCGAGGATAGTCTTCAATAGTCATTGGGAGCTTTTCATATCGCATGACGATATTCCCAAATAAGTGACCCCCCGATTTGAGCATCACAATGATAGGCTTGGGGGGTATTTTCCATATTTGAATTGATCCCCGGAACACACAAGACATTGTTCCACTGGATCTTATGGGGTAGATTTAACAACGACTTAAGGTGATTGCAAGGCCTTTTTGTAAAAGGACGATCAGCTGGCATTACCCATGCACCTCCTGCAGCAGCTGCATGATCTCAGCACTGACCTTGTCCAGATCCGCATCAATGTCCGCAAGATCCCTGGGGGGCTGGTACACATAAAAGTGCCGGTTGAAGGGGATCTCATAGCCAACGATACCGATCTCCTGATCAATGGCATCCTTTTTTTCAGCATCAATCCAGGCTTCGGGGACATGGGGTAAAACCTCTTTGTTGAAATAGTCCTCATTGGTTTCATTCACAGGCCTTGACGGATCCAGGGGAACATTTTCGTAATCCCTCAAATCCGGGTTCGGCTGGTACTCCACCACCTTGCCGTTGTTTTCAAAATGCCCATACGTCGGATTGACGGAGCCCTTTTTAATCACCTTTTTGATCACCCGAACGGCCTCCGGGTTTTTCCAGGCGACAGCCTCCAGGATCTGCTTTTTCTCCTTGGCATCAAGTGTCATATTCAGGCTTTTGCATGCAGATTTCATGGCGGCGTCATAGGTGTTCATGTCATCGCACTGATCCGTGCCGATGACCCCGGCAAGCTTTCGGCCTTTCCCAAGCAGGGCTTTTTGGAATGCCCACAGTTTTGGATTTAAAAGATCCTTGATCTGCTTCTCCTTGAGTTTGGGGAAATCGGCTTTAAACTTTTTGCGGACGTCATCTTTATGGTCGGCCCAGTCGTCTCCATAGGTGTCGTACATCCACTTCATCGGATCAAAGAAGGGCTTGGGGGCAAATTGCAAAACGCCCAGGCGTTTTTCATTGAACTGGTAGGAAATGCGCAGCGGGCGTTCAATGGTTATCCGCCGGTACCCAAATTCGTGGGTGTCAAAAATTTTACAGCCAAAGGTCTTGATCTCCCTGGCTTTACCGTTCCGGCTCTGCCGCCCTCTGCCCGACGGGGCATCCGGTTCCTCGTCCAGGGTGATATCCAGAGGCTCAAAATCACCATAGGCCCTGGTGACGGTGCGAATGTCATCGTCGTTCATGAGGTTGCGCTTGGACCCAAGGCTTTTGCGCATCTTGGAGAAGAGATGAACGGCGTTGATCAATTGAACTTTACCTTTTCTGGGTTCACGCTTTTTGTTGGACAATATCCAGATGTAGGTGGCAATGCCGGTGTTGTAGAACATATCGGTGGGCAGGGCCACAATGGCTTCCAGCAAATCTGCCTCCAGGATGTACCGGCGAATTTCCGACTCACCGGAACCGGCCCCGCCGGTGAACAATGGAGAGCCGTTCAGGATGATGCCGATACGGCTGCCCTGGTCCTCGGTTTTATCCCGCATTTTTGATATCAGGTGCATCAAAAACAGGAGCGACCCGTCGGACACCCTCGGCAGCCCGGGACCGAAACGGCCGTTGTACCCTTTCACCGCATGCTCCTCTTTGACCTCTTTTTCGATCTTCTTCCAGTCCACACCAAAGGGGGGATTGGAGAGCATGTAATCGAACTTGTCGGCGGGCAACTGATCACCCGACAGGGTGTTGCCGTACTTGATGTTGTTGACCTCCTGGCCCTTAATGAGCATGTCGGCCTTGCAGATAGCGTAACTTTCAGGGTTCAGTTCCTGGCCAAAGGCACGGATGATGGCATCGGGGTTATGCTCAAGGGCGTATTCCATTCCCGAAGAGAGAAAGCCGCCGGTTCCCGCGGTTGGATCATAAATGGTCCGGATGACACCGGGGGTGCTCAGGATGTCATCGTCTTCCATAAACGCCAGGGATGTGGTGAGACGGACAATATCTCTGGGGGTAAAATGCTCGCCCGCCGTTTCATTGGAACTTTCGGCAAAGCGCCGGATCAGTTCTTCAAATACGAGTCCCATGCGCCGGTTGGATACGTTGTCAGGGGAGAGATCAGCACTTTTGACCCGCTGAACCACCTTTTATATGAAAGGTTGGCATCCGCCAGCTGGCCGATGAACTCAGTGAAGTTAAAATATTCAAAAATCTCCCGGGCATCCGCTGAAAACCCCTGGATGTAGGCTTCCAGATTCTCTTTGATGTTGCGCTCCCCCAGTTTGCCCAGATCAAAGGGGGAGGCATTGAAAAACGTCAGGCCGTTTGTGGCCGGCAGTATCAGTTTTTCTTCCGCAACGTCCGGCAGGTTCATTTTACGGACCTGTTCTTTCTTTTCCAATACCTGGGCTTTGGTCGGCTCAAGCACCGCTTCCAGGCGTCGGAGCAGGGTGAATGGAAGAATCACGCGCCCGTACTGGCTTTGCTTGAAATCACCCCGGAGAAGGTCCGCCAGGGACCAGATATATGCGGCAAGAGAGGTTGTGTTTGATTGCATTTTTGTTCCGTTATTGAAAACCAGACAGGGCTTTAACCAACGATTATTATCTGTCAGGCCTTATCCTCATCCCTTAAAAATCGATCCAACGCCTCAATCAAAACCCCACCGATATCTGTACAATTATCATTGGCGTAGCGTTCCATCCTTTCTACCATCTGACACGGCAGCTGAACCGTTAAGTTCTGGGTGGGATCTAAGCACTCTTTTTTATCTTCGTTCATTGCATTCCTTTCAAATTTTTAAAGCTTATGATACTGCCACGATTTCGGCAAAAACCAAAGAATTAAAAAGTGTATAACAAACGAGCTGTAGTCTAAATTCGTGGAAGAATTGTTCCTGTGGGAATTTTGGGATTGGCCATAACATCGGCCACCACGTAGGGGAATCACTTATCGCTGTTGGGTTTCGTATGGCCGGCTTGGCCCGCAGGCAAAAAAGTGCTGAATGGGACGCAAAGACAGCGCCCCACACCGTTTAAACCTGCCCGAGAAAAACGGCCTGGTCCCAGACCCTTCGGGCAATGCGAATGGTGGCCTGGTCCACCATGCGGCCGTCCACAGCCACGGCGCCCCGGGAGCGGTCATCGGCTGCATCCAGAATCCGCCGGGCACGCTGAATCTCTTCGGTTGACGGGGTAAACACCTGGTTGACCGTATCAATCTGGTCGGGATGGATCACCCATTTGCCGTCACATCCGAGGGCCTTGGCCAGGGCGGCTGATTTTTCAAGGCCTTGATCATCCCTGAAATTTCCAAAGGGGGCATCCAGGGCAATAAGTCCATTGGCTTTGGCAGCCATGACCATGCGGCTGAGCTGGAAATGCCACCGGTGACCCGGGTAAACCTGTTCCTCATTTTCTCCGTGGCCGGACAAAGAGACCAGCGCGGCCCCGATGCTGGCCTGGTAATCGGCAATGCCGAAAGACAGGGAAGAGAGCCTGGCATCAGCCGAGGCGATTTCATTGATCCGGGCAAGGCCCTGGGCGGTCTCAATACAGGCCTGGATCCGAATCCGGCTTTTTTGTCCCAATGCCATTTCAATGCCGTCCAACAGGCGGCTGGCAAAATGGATATCCGCCTCATGGTTGACCTTGGGCACCACAACGGTTTCGAGACGATCTCCGGCCGACTCGGCCACATGGATCAAATCTTTATAGGCAAACGGGGTGTCCAGACTGTTGATGCGAATGGCCACACGCTTTGTGTTAAAATCCAGGGCGAGAAGCGAATCCACAACCGTTTTACGGGCCGCCTCTTTTTCATCTGCCGGTACGCTGTCTTCTAAATCCAGCATAATGACATCAACGTTAGACGCCGTAGCCTTAGCATGCATCTTTGCTTTATTTCCGGGGACGGAAATCAATGTTCGACAGGGTGTATTTATTTTTAATATATCATTCATATTTTCACCCTAACAGGCGTCCGAAGGAATTGTCAATTCCATAAACCTGGGGCACCACGAAAAAGGGAGGCCCGCTAAGGCCTCCCTGAAAGTATCGTATGACACACACCGGAAAAGACATTGGCGTCCAGCGTGTCTATTGCATATACGGATGGATTATACCATTTCAGGTACATCCCAGTTATCAATTTTCATTGTGCCGTTTTTCGCAAGATTCATCTGCATTTTAAAACATCTGTCAAAGAGCTGGGGCTCATGGCCGACGCCCTTTGCAAGGGTAATCCTGGAAGACATGTCAAGATACTCTTGAATGATATCTTTATACTCGGGATGCACACATTTATCAATGATGGTCTGGGCTCTCTCTTTGGGCGCAAGGCCGCGAAGGTCTGCAAGGCCCTGATCCGTAACCACAACGTCAAGATCGTGTTCGGTGTGGTCAATGTGCGGGGCTTTGGGCACAACACATGTGATACCGGTCGGATCTGTTTTCGTAGGCCGGACGGAGGGGCAGTGCATCATCTTCAAGAAACCGTTTCTCAAAAAGTCGCCGGAACCGCCGATACCGTTGATCATTCTTGTGCCACCGACAAGTGTGGAGTTGGCATGGGCATAGATATCAAATTCAACAGGCGTGTTCATGGAGATACAGCCAAGACGGCGGACCGCCTCGGGGGCGTTGGAAACAGAAAGCGGACGAAGAACAATTTTATCTGCGTAAAAATCCTTATTGCTCAGGAACCGCGGGAAGCCCTCTTTCTCAGAAAGGGAAAGGGAACATGAAGAGGCGGCATCCAGTTTACCCGAGTCAAACAGGTCCAGCATGGTATCCTGAAGCACTTCGGTGTAAACGGTGAGATTTTTGAAAGGCCCTTTGGCAAGACCGCCCACAACGGCATTGGCGATGGAGCCGACACCGGATTGAAGCGGAAGCAGATTTTCAGGAAGACGGCCGGCTTTCACTTCAGCGATGAAAAAATCGATAATGTGGCCTGCAATGGCTTCGGAGGTTGCGTCAATATCGGTAAACGCGCGGCCTTTATCGGGATATTTGGACTCTACAACAGCGATAACTTTTTCAGGATCACATGCAATGGAGGTTGAACCGATGCGGCTGTCTGCCTTTGTAATATTAAAGACCTGTCTGTTGGGCGGTGTTCCCGGCATGAAAAGGTCGTGCATCCCTTCGAACGAAGGCATACCGGTGTTCACCTCAAGGATGATTCTATCACACACCATAAGGATTTCAGGAATAACACCACAGGAGGCGGTGGGCACAATGCTTCCGTCTTCTTTGATGCAGGACACTTCAATGATAGCAAGGTCAAGTTTACCTGACTCCGTATCTTTTGTGTAGAAACCATAGCCAAGATCCTGGGCGAAAAGAGAGAGGTGTTTGTCCCCCATCCTAATGCGGCCGGAGTTGATGCCTTTGGCGATGTTTTTACCGGTCTGGTAGGGCCATCTTCTGTCGATCATATCCAGATCTGCCCATCTGTTTTCTGTTTCGGCGCCGACCGATGCGCCGATAAAAAGATTGAACCGCCATTTGCCCTGAAGACTGTTGGCTTCAACATAATCAGCCAAGGCAATGGGTACTGCTTTCGGGTAACCTGCAGGCGTGAAGCCTGACCAGCCAAGGTTCATTCCAGGTTTAAAGAACTGGATTGTTTCTTCAGCCTTCATAACTTTTTTCAGAAGGCTCTTACATTCGACTCGAGTCTCAAGTTCAGACATATACTCCTCCATTATAGCTATTTCAGAAACCACACAAACGGAAGGTTTTTTAGAACATAATCTATTGGGTGTCAAGCAAGTAAAAAATAGATTTTTCTTGACACGGCAAGGGGTTTTAAATTAGCTGTGGATGATTTAAACCCTTTACGGAACACCTCCATGTATTATTTCTCAAACACGATAAAAACAGCTATACTTTCGGTTATATTTTTTGTAATCATCGCCTTTGGTGCAGATGCGTTTCATTTAACACCGGCAAGGGCATCCACCTCAAACATATACATCGTCCCGCCCCAAGAGAATGCGGTGGCCAGTCAACCCACCCGGTTTACGCTGTTTGTCCAAAACACCGGCACCACGGATATCACCTCAACGGATTACGCGTCGGTCATGGTCGCGCTGAGTTCAGAGGGTCAAACGCACAGAGTGAAGGCCGTGGGTGTTAAGAGCAATCCTGACGGAACGGTGACGATTCCGGCCGGGGGATTTGCTAAACTGACCTATGAGTTTGAACTGCCCCAAGAGATGACCGGAACGGTCAGCCTGGCCCTGGAAGAGATCACATCCAACCCGGTGTTGTTTGCCGCCGCTGAACCTGTTGAACCCCAGGAGCGGGAGGAAAAAATTACAGGCCAGGGGCAACTGGTTATTGGGGAAAAACAGGAGGAATTCCAGCCCTTTTTAAAAAACCTGTCCGCCTATGAGCCGGTCTATTTCCTGTTCGGTGTAAATCCAGGCAGGGAAAAAAGCAAATTCCAGGTCAGTTTTAAATACAAACTGTTCAACGGACCTTTTGGCAGCCAGGGATTGAATTCTTTTCTGGATGGGTTTCATCTGGCCTATACCCAGACCTCATTCTGGGATCTTAGCTCAGATTCAAAGCCCTTTGATGATTCCAGTTATAAACCCGAACTATTCTATCTGGTACCCAAAATTGATTTAAATCTGTCCTGGGTTAAAATTTTCGGCATCCAGGGCGGTTTCCAACACGAATCCAACGGCAAGGGCGGGGACGAATCCAGATCCACCAACTACATATATATCAAGCCGATTATGGCGATTTCGCTTTTTGACGACGCCTACCTGACCGTTGCACCCAAGCTGTGGGTATATGCGATGAATGATGATGAAACCAACGCGGACCTGGCGGACTATCGGGGATATTTTGATTTACAGGTCCAGGCAGGTGTGCCCATGGGCCTGTGCCTGGACACTCACACCAGGTGGGCTGAAGCAGGGCCGAGCATCCAGGCGGATTTAAGCTATCCGTTGACCTCATTTTTCAACAACGGACTGAATCTCTACCTGCATTTTCAGTATTTCAACGGATATGCCGAACGACTCAAGGCATACGAGGAAAAAGAAGAGATCTTCCGGATTGGTTTTTCCCTGAGTCGGTAACAAAGCACCTGCCCAATCGATTCTGGCCCAGGCTTGGCGGGAATTTATAAGCCTGGGCAGATTGATATTTTCGCAACAAACAAGCTGCTAAAATCGTCTTCCTAAATCCGGTTTTCAGTCTCGGTTCTGCTTAATTTCACAAACCAGATCGCTGCACGCATATTCCCTTGCATGCAACACATAATTTTCAGAGGCATTTTTCAGCCTCTGCTCAATCTCGGCCTGATTCTCATACACTTTTTTAACTTTGCCCGGAGACCCTGTGACAAGAGAATACGGCGGAATGATTGTTTTTTCCAGAACAACGGCACCGGCCGCAATGACACTGCCCCGGCCAATCACGCATTTATTCAAAAGAACGGTCCCCATGCCGATCAGGCATCCGTCCTCAATGGTTGCGCCATGGACACAGCAGTTGTGCCCGATGGTGACGCCGTTTCCGATGATCAACGGGGTCTGTCTGGCCACATGGCCCATGCAAAGGTCCTGGATATTTGTGCGTTCACCAATACGAATGTGGGCGACATCCCCCCGGATCACAGAGTTAAACCAAACCGAAGAGTCCCGGCCGATGTGGACATCCCCTATAATTTTTGCATCAGGCGCAATATAGACCGATTCGTGAACTTTGGGTGCAATGTTTTTGTAGGAGTAAAGTGCCATAAAATTGACCTTTTCGCAAAAACTTGAACGGCCGGTTACAGGACCGGCCGTTCAAAGATTTATTCACACAAAATTTAATATGTAAATTTTTCCCGGAAAAAGGGAACCAGCTCATCAATTTTCATGCGCTGCTGTTCCATGGAATCCCGCTCCCGGATGGTGACGGCATTGTCGTCAAGGGATTCATAATCAAAGGTGACGCAATATGGGGTGCCCGCCTCATCCTGGCGGCGATAGCGCTTGCCGATGCTGCCCTGTACGTCAAAATCCATGTTCAGACCCAGTTGCTGTACCAGGGTGTCAAAGATAGACTTTGCATTGTCGGCAATCTTTTTGGCCAGGGGCATAACGGCAATTTTAATGGGGGCCAGCTGGTTGTGAAGATGCAGCACCACCCGGGTATCGCCCTCGTTAATCTCCTCTTCTTCATAGGCGTCGCACAAAAAGACCAGCGCTGAACGCTGGACCCCAAGGGAAGGTTCAATGACAAAGGGAACGTATTTTTCCTTTGCAGCCTCGTCAAAATACTTCAGATCCTTGGAAGAGAACTCCATGTGCTGGCTCAAGTCATAATCGGTCCGGGAAGCGATGCCGCACAATTCCCCCCAGCCAAACGGATAGCGATATTCAATATCGGACGTGCCGTTGGAATAGTGGGACAATTCGGCTGCGTCATGGTCGCGCAGTCTCAGATTATCCGGGGTAACGCCCAGCCCCAGGTACCAGTCCATGCAGAATTTTTTCCAGAAGTCATGGAACTCAAGCTCGGTGCCGGGTTTACAGAAATATTCAATTTCCATCTGCTCGAACTCACGGGTCCGGAACACAAAATTGCCCGGGGTGATTTCGTTTCTGAAGGCCTTGCCGATCTGGGCAATACCAAAGGGAACCTTTTTGCGTGAAGTCGTCTGGACATTTTTAAAATTGACAAAGATACCCTGGGCGGTTTCGGGCCGCAGATATATCTCCTTGCCTTCGCCTTCAACCACACCCTGCTGGGTTTTAAACATCAGGTTAAAGGCCTTGGGAAGGGTCCATTCAAGGCTGCCGCACTGGGGGCAGGTGATATTTTTGCTGTTAATAAAATCCAGCATATCCTGGGGCGGGGTTTTTTCTCCGGCCCAGTTGGCGGGTTGCTCATCAGAGTCGTTTTCCTGCTGCCAGTTTTCCACAAGCTTGTCAGCCCGCTCCCGGGATTTACATTTTTTGCAGTCCATCAGCGGATCGGAAAAACTGCCCACATGGCCCGAGGCTTCCCAGGTGGTGGGATTCATGAGAATGGCGGCATCCAGGCCCACCATATCAATGCGCTCGGTGACAAATTTTTTCCACCAGGCCTCTTTCAGATTTTTGAGCAGTTCCACCCCTAAAGGACCGAAATCCCAGGCATTGGCAAGCCCTCCGTAGATTTCAGATCCCGGATATACAAAGCCCCTGCGTTTGCAAAGCCCGACGACTTTGTCCATCAATGTTGGTTCTTTTTTTGGTTTAGCCATTTTTTTACTCCATGTTCCCAGACCGCCCGGATGGTGTCCAGGGTCAGTCCGTTATGATTTATCAATATCTTACGCTAATAATAATCCACTGAATTTTTAAACTTAAAAAGAGGTTGAATATACATGATTTTTATATTTTGCTGAACTGTTTTTTCAAATTTTTGTACCTTCATTAATAAGGCTCTAATATAAATACAACGGCAAAAACCGTTGAAATATTATTTTTTTCTTACAAAACAGTTATGCCTTCTCAATTAAAATGATCTATGCTATTGAATTACCAAATCAACAAAATGTGGAGAAAAGGTATTTATGGATGAAAAGACGCCTGGGAAGCAGACGCCTCCCCCGCCCAAAATGAGTCCCTATGTGTTCACCCTCCTGCTGCTCGGATTCGGGTTGTGGTGTTTTTGGGACGGATGGCTGAGCTCAAACCCGGACATGGCCGAGTATGCGCTTTTTAATCAGGTCTTGAGCGCGGTATTGATTCCCTGGGCCATATGGGATTTTTTCCACGTCAAAAGAAAATATAAAAAAAAATAAGCGCCTTTCAGGCTATCGTTTCCATTGCGTCACGGATCACACAGTGACGCAATGGAAACTGCGAAAAATACCTTAGCATTTATTGCCAAGACCCCGAAAAGCTATTTTTGCCCCAGGATCATAATTTCGGGTTTGACCCATTCATCAAATTGCCCGGGCTGAACCAGCTCCAGTTCTGCGGCCGCCTCTTTCAAAGTCATGCCGTCCTGAAGCGCTTTTTTGGCGATCAGGGCGGCATTGTCATATCCAATGTGCGGCGCCAGTGCCGTGACCAGCATCAACGAATTTTTCAAATGGCGTTCAATCACCTCATGGTTCGCAGTGAGACCGGCCAGGCAATGGGAGGTGAACGAGGAGATGGCGTCGCCTAAAAGCGTCACCGATTCAAGCAGGTTATGGATGATAACCGGCTTAAACACATTGAGTTCAAAATTGCCCTGGCTCGCGGCAAAACCGATGGCCGCATCATTTCCCATCACCTGGCAGGCCACCATGGTGGCGGCTTCGGCCTGGGTGGGGTTTACTTTTCCGGGCATGATGGAACTGCCCGGTTCATTGGCCGGGATATTGAGTTCCCCGATGCCGCACCGGGGACCACTGGCAAGCCACCGGACGTCATTGGCGATTTTCATCAAATTGGCTGCCAGCCCTTTGAGCGCGCCGCTGGCGAAAACCATCTGATCGTGTCCAGTGAGGCCATGGAAGGTATTTTTTATCTGTGTGAACGGATGGCCGGTGGACTTGGCAAGCTCTTCTGCCACTGCTTTGCCGAACCCCTGGGGTGCATTTAAACCGGTCCCCACGGCTGTCCCGCCAATGGCCAGGGGATAGAGTGATTCCAAAGATTGCAGAATCTGCTCCCGGCTGCTTTGGATCATGGCTTGCCAGCCGCTGATCTCCTGGCCAAGGGTCAGGGGAGTGGCGTCCTGGAGGTGGGTGCGCCCGATTTTAATGACTTTTGAAAATTGTTGGGATTTTTCTTCAAGGGCCTGACACATGCGGTCCACTGCGGGAAGCAGGGTGTCATGGATCTCAAACACCGCGGCAATATGCATGGCCGCCGGGAAAGTGTCGTTGGAACTTTGGGATTTGTTCACATGGTCATTGGGGTGGATGGGCCGGGTATCATCCAATGCCTTGCCGTCAAGAAGCGCTGCCCGGTTGGCAATGACCTCGTTTAAATTCATATTGGTCTGGGTACCGCTGCCCGTCTGCCAGACGTGGAGGGGAAACTGGTCGTCGTGATCTTTGTTTAGAATTTCATCGCACACCCGGATAATCAGGTCTGCTTTATGGTCATCCAGAAGGTCCATTCGCCTGTTGACGGCGGCGCACGCTTTTTTCAGCCGGGCAAAGGCATGGATCAGCGTCTTTGGCATCAACTCCCGGCCAATGGTGAAATTCTGCCGGCTGCGTTCGGTCTGGGCGCCCCACAATGCATCTGCGGGCACCTCAATGGCACCCATGGTATCATGTTCGGTACGATTCGCCATCTCTCAATTCCTCCTTTGGGCCCTTGCTTAAAAAGGGCGGGTCAGTTGTGTCGGTTCCTGGAATGACGGGCTCATCCTGCAATCTTTCCGTCGGGATTCGTCAATATAACAGCTTGCCTATGCAAGATCAAATCCCGGGACGGCGGCAACGCCAACCAAGTCTACTATTGTCCGTTGGTCAAATGTGTTTTATAAAAGAAAATATCACATCCAGTCAGAACAAAGATTTAACTTTAATCAAAATTCATCGAAAGGACGGTATTCCAATGAAAGATATTCCATTAACCGAAGAAGAACAAAAGCCCCGCGGAGACCTGCTTCTTCGCACCCAGACAATGCCGGCGGACACCAACCCCAACGGAGACATTTTTGGCGGATGGGTCCTGTCCCAGATGGATATTGCAGGCAGCATCCTTGCCAAGGAGGTCACCTGCGGACGTGTGGTAACCATTGCCGTGGAAGGCATGAAATTTATTGAACCCATTCAAGTGGGGGACATCTTTTGCTGCTATGGTTCTGTGGAAAAAATAGGGAATACCTCTATTACGATTAAGCTTGAAGTCTGGGTAAAACCCATACTGCTGAACTCCTGCGGTACGGAGCGGTTTAAAGTGACCGAAGCACGATTCGTCTATGTTGCCATTGATGATAATCACAAGAAAAGACCAATCCCCAAAAAGTAAAACCATCGATCTATATTTTCTTGGTCTTCTTGGTTGCCGATTATGATGTACATACCCATAGATCAAATGACGGAACACCAGTTTAAATAAATTCATAACAGGTCATTGACCTTTCCGAAATCAAAACTAATTTAACAAAAGACTAAATAAGTCTTAACTAAAAAATACGGCCGTTAAAATAAACAGGCGGTAAGGAGATATTATGAATTTTGAACAGATTACCCAGAACAGACGATCCATCAACTTTTTCGACCCTGAAAGAGAGGTCCCCCAGGATGTGATCAAAAAAATGGTGGAACTGGCCGGCCACACCCCCTCCAGCTTTAATCTCCAGCCCTGGAATCTGATGATCTTAAAGGACAAGGCGCAAAAGGAAAAACTCAAAGCCCTGGCCTGGGACCAGCCAAAAATCGTTGAAGCCCCGGTGACCATGATCGTTCTGGCAGATAAGGAAGGATGGAAACAAGGCCATCCCGGATTTGAACGCACCTGGCAGGAGATGGTCAAAACCGGCATGCCCGAAACCCAGCGCGACTGGTTCCTGGACGCAACAAACTCTCTGTATAACTGGAGTCCGGACGCCAACCTGGCCTTTGCTGCCAAAAACGCTGGCTTCTTTGCCATGAGCCTGATGTACGCAGCGGTCAGTTTAGGCCTTGACTCCCATCCCATGGACGGGTTTGATCACGAAGCGGTGAAAAAAGCATTTAACATCCCTGACAGATACTGGGTTACAATTCTGCTTGCCGTAGGTTACAAAAAACCCGGCCTTGAACTTACTCCGCCCAAATGGCGTAAAACCTATGAAGAGATTGTTGTTGATTTTTAATAGCTAAGGAAATACAATTAAAAGCGACTTGAAAAATAGACAAGGGGCCTGATAGTAACCGTCAGGCCCCTTTTGTATTTCAAAAACAAATAGATGGTAATGAAATTTGATTTTCATAAATTGAAGGCGTAATATTGTAGATCATGGCTTCCAGTATTGTTTTATATAATTGCATACGCCCAAGACCGTATCGGATCAATTTTACAAAGAGTTTTCATCCAGAATTTATGGAGTTTCATTTCTTAAAAACACCAACATGGTTTAACAATGTCGTTGCTGCACCCTAAAGAACCCACCCGAAAAGGGAAACTTCTATCTCCGGGCCGGATCTCCATGCTCAGTTATGCCGTGTTGATTCTGCTTGGCGCAACGTTACTTCTTTTACCCGCAGCCACTGAAAAAGGAGAGATAAGCTTTATCGACGCGCTTTTCACATCGGCGTCGGCGGTTTGCGTCACAGGGCTGATTGTGGTGGACACTGCGTCGACCTTCACCTTTTTCGGCAAAGCGGTCATCATGGCGCTGATCCAGGCGGGAGGTATCGGGATTATGGTGTTGTCCACCATGTTCCTGCTCACCCTTGGCAAGCGGGTGGGTATGACCGGCCGGCAGATGCTCTCGGACACCTACAGTTACGGCCAGGGAAAGAATGTATATTCACTGGTCAAAGAGATACTGATCTTTACATTTGTTATTGAATTGATCGGGGCCGTATTCATGTTGCCCGATTTTCTTGGCAGGTTTCCGGTTGATACGGCCATCTGCTATGCCCTATTCCATTCGGTCAGTGCGTTCTGCAACGCAGGATTTTCCTTGTTCCCGGATAGCTTCACCCAATATGGCGGCAGTTGGCTGATAAATCTTGATATCTGCTTTCTGATTATCACCGGCGGTATCGGCTTCATTGTCATGGCTGAGATCCGCCAGAAATTTTCTTTTTCAAAACGCTGCTGGTCAAAACTGAGCCTGCATACGCGGCTTACACTGACGGCCACCTTGATCCTGCTGGCCGGCAGTACACTGTTGTTTTTTGTGCTGGAGTGGTCCAACACCCTTAGGGACCTGCCCCTGCACACCAAATTTCTGGCCGCTTTTTTCCAGGCCGTCAATACCCGGACAGCCGGGTTCAACACCCTTGATATCGGCAGTCTGGCCAATGAAACACTTTTTATCAGTATTCTTTTAATGTTTGTGGGCACGGCTCCCGGCTCCTGCGGCGGCGGGGTCAAGGTCACCACGATATCCAGCCTCGCCATCCTGGGATATTCCAGATTCCGGGGCGAGGAGCATCCCCATATTTTTTACCGCAGGGTGTCTGATGCCAGTATATCCAAGGCGGTGAGCCTGATCATCATCAGCATGCTGGTGATTGTCATTGGTGTGGTGCTGCTCCAGCAGACGGAAATCGGCGATGTATCCCATAATCTGACCCGGGGGTCTTTTCTTGAAATCCTCTATGAAGTGGTCAGTGCCTTTGGTACCGTCGGCCTGTCCACCGGTATTACCAGCGGATTTTCAGGAATCGGCAAACTGATTATCATATGTATAATGTTCATTGGGCGCTTGGGCCCCATGGGTTTTGCCATGGCCGTGAGTAAAAAAGGCAAACCAAGTAAATTTTCCTATGCCCAGGAAAATATAATGATTGGCTAAAGGATATCGAAATGAAACAATTTCTGATTATCGGTCTGGGGAATTTTGGATTTCACCTGGCCACCCATTTATACCGCAAGGGCCATGATGTCATGGCCGTAGATAAAAGCCCTGCGCTTGTACAATCCATTAAAGACCATGTCACCCAGGCGGTGGTTGCGGATGCCACGGATGCGGCCACCCTTAAAGAACTCGGCGTCAAAAATGTAGACACAGCCGTGGTGGGCATTGGCTCAGTGCTTGGAGACTCCATCCTTGCAGTGCTCAACCTTCAGGAAAATGGGATCCCCCATATTGTAGCCAAAGCCATCAGTGACCCCCATAAAAAAGTTTTAGAAAAACTGGGTGTTGAAGAGATTATTTTCCCGGAAAAAGACACGGCCCTGTCCATGGCAAGAAAACTGGATAACCCCAGCCTCATAGATTATCTGCCGTTTATGGAAGGGTATGGCATCATCGAGCTTACCGTGCCTGAAAAATTTGTGGGCAAAAGTCTTAAACAAATTAATCTGACCAATAAATACGGTGTTCAGGTCGTTGCCATAAAAGGTCAGGACGCTGACCATACACGCTTCTCCCCCAAGGCCGATCACATTTTAAACCAGGAAGATATCCTGATCCTGCTTGGCCCGGAAAAAGGGTTGGACGCCCTGAAAACCGCCTCCCCAAAATAAGCGCACCGGCCCTACGCAGGTATCCAAAAATCTACACAAAATAGTAATGATGAAATCAGTATGTATTGCGAAAAATTTATGATATAAATGTAACTTAATCCGCCTGATATATCATTCAGGAAAATAAACGTCTTAGGGGCTCGAAAAATAAATTCTCCATTTTATATGCCCTTTTGTCCATATTCTTTGTTGCGACGCAGGGCATGCGGGTCTCTTAAGCTCCAAAAGTATTTGCACCTCATTAGTAAAAGGAGATTTTATGGATCAAGACAAATTTGGTAGTAAAGATCAACTAAAATTGTCCAGTGCAACGGCGCAGTTTTATAGACTTGAGACCTTGGAAAAACAAGGGATAGGGAACATCTCAAGCCTGCCGTTTTCAATTAAAATATTATTGGAGCAGACCCTACGCAACCTGGACTACTTCCAAGTCAATGAAGAAGATATCGTCGCATTGGCAAACTGGCAGCCCAAACAAAAATCAGACAAAGAGATCCCGTTTAAGCCGGCCCGGGTGATTCTCCAGGACTTGACAGGGGTTCCCGCCCTGGTTGATCTGGCCGCCCTGCGGACATCCATGAGCCAGTTGGGGGGCAATCCTGCGGTGATCAACCCCAAAATACCGGTGGATCTGATTATTGATCACTCCATTCAAGTAGACTCCTTCGGCAAAGCAAACTCGCTTCAGCTTAATATGGAAAAGGAGTTTGAACGCAACCGGGAAAGATACGAATTTTTAAAGTGGGGACAGAAAAACTTTAAAAACATGCGGATATTCCCCCCCGGCGTGGGCATTGTTCACCAGGTGAACCTGGAGTCTTTGGCCAATGTCGTGCAAATGAGAGATAACGTCTGTTTTTCCGACACCGTGGTGGGTACCGATTCCCATACGCCCATGGTGAATGGTCTGGGCGTGCTGGGCTGGGGCGTTGGCGGCATTGAAGCCGAATCCGTCATGCTGGGCCAGCCCATTTATATGCAGATTCCCCAGGTGGTCGGATTCAAGCTGACCGGCAAAATGGGCCCCGGCACCACGGCCACGGATCTGGTTTTCAGGATCGTTCAAATCCTCAGGCAAGTGGGTGTGGTGGAAAAATTTGTTGAATTCTATGGCGACGGCCTTTCAGGTCTCAGCCTTGCCGACAGGGCCACCATCTCCAATATGGCGCCCGAATATGGGGCAACCATGGGGTTCTTCCCCACGGATGCCGAAACCCTGGCATATCTCAAAGAGACGGGCAGAAGTTCTGACATCATTGAACGGGTCGAGCGTTACTGCAAAGAGCAGGGCCTTTTCAGAACCGACGGCATGGCCGCCCCGCAATTTTCAGAGGAAATTGAGCTGGATCTTTCAACCATCGAACCCTCCCTGGCAGGCCCCAAACGGCCGATGGATCGCATCGGATTGTCGAGTATGAAGTCAACATGGGCAAAAACATTGACCGCCCCCGTTGGCCCCCAGGGATATGATTTAAAAGAAAAAGAGCTGGCGGCCCAGGCAGAGATCACCCCGTCCGACTCAGGAACGCCCTTTACCCTGGCACACGGATCTGTTGTGCTGGCGGCCATCACCTCCTGCACCAACACCAGCAATCCGTCCGTCATGATTGCGGCCGGCTTACTGGCTCAAAAAGCGGTGGAAAAGGGGCTGAAAACCAAACCATGGGTCAAAACATCCCTGGCTCCAGGCTCAAGGGTTGTCACGGATTACCTTGAAAAATCAAAACTTGACGGATTTTTAGAAAAACTTGGATTTTTTACGGTCGGGTATGGCTGTACAAGCTGTATCGGCAATTCCGGTCCCCTGTCGGAACCGATAACCAAAGCCATAATCGACAACGATCTGGTCGTTGCCTCCGTTCTCTCGGGCAACCGGAATTTTGAAGGCAGAGTCAACCCACTCACAAAGGCCAATTACCTGGCAAGCCCGCCGCTGGTTGTGGCCTATGCCATCGCAGGAACGGTCAACACCAATCTTGCGGAAGATCCCCTGGGAACAGACCCGGCCGGCAATCCGGTCTACCTGAAAGATATCTGGCCGAATACAGACGAAATTGCAAACGTCATCTCAATGATCACCCCGGATATGTATCTGCAGCGGTACAGCAATTTTGAAACACTGTCTCCGCTCTGGAACGAAATCCCCACCAAGGGCGATGAGGTCTATGAATGGGATGAGTCATCAACCTATATCAGGAATCCGCCATTTTTCGTGAACATGAGCAAGGAGCTGAAACCTGACAGTGATATTGTGGATGCGAAGATTTTGGTGAAGGTTGGCGATTCTGTCACCACCGACCATATTTCACCGGCCGGTGCCATCGCACAAAAAACACCGGCAGCAAAGTATCTGCTTGATCACAAAATCGCCCTGGCGGATTTTAACTCATACGGCTCAAGAAGGGGAAATGACCAGGTAATGGTCCGGGGCACCTTTGCCAACATCCGATTGAGAAACCAGCTTGCACCCGGCACGGAGGGCGGTATTACCACCTATCTTCCCACCGGGGAACAGATGTCCATTTTTGATGCGTCCTTGAAATATAAAGAAGCCGGCACGCCCTTGATTGTTTTGGCCGGCAAGGAATACGGCACAGGCTCTTCACGGGACTGGGCCGCCAAGGGGACGTATCTGTTAGGCGTCAAAGCGGTTATTGCAACCAGTTACGAAAGGATTCACAGATCCAACCTGCTGGGCATGGGTGTTTTACCCTTGCAGTTTAAAGACGGCAGTTCGCCGGAGTCTTTGAAACTGACCGGCAAGGAATCCTATTCCATCTTGGGACTCAGTGCCGGCATAAAACCCGGCATGACGTTGACACTCAAAGCGGATGACCGGGAAATTCCGGTGCTGCTCAGATTGGACACCCCCGTGGAAATTGAATACTATCGAAACGGCGGGATTCTGCATACCGTATTAAGAAACTTCATGAAAGAGGTCGGTTAATTTTAAAAGGGGAGTGGACACCATCCACTCCCCTTTATTTCTTGCTCAGTGCGTAACTGCTTACACTATCTTTTCGGTCATTTTGATGTTCAAATCGGCAAGTCCCTTTAATACAGGCTCGTAGATCTCTTTTTTGGTGGGAATCTGGACCCCTGTCAGATCAATTTTACCTTCGGCCATAAGCTTTATCCCGATACCCAAAGGCAGACTCACGGTTCTTGCCATTGACGAATCCCCATTAGGAATACCGTAGTCAATCAGGGTTGATGTGATGGTGGATTGACTTTCATCCGCATTTTCCACAATAAAAGTGTGGCGCAGCAAAAGCATATCCTTTTCGCCGGACTTATACGGCAGTTTTTCCATCAATTTTTCACTGAGAATATCCAGGCGGTTGTTCAAGTCAGGCATTTTCTCGTTTGAGAACAATCCCAGCCATTCCAGATTCCGGATCACAAAATGATCTTTCGCCAACCCGACTTTTTCGGCAACGGCTGCCACCACATCCCCACTGGCCACCACCCCTGCAATATCCGCCATCATCTGTTTGTAGGAGATATTGGACAAAGAGGGTCTTGGGGTGTCATCCACCAAACCCAAATCTACAATTTTCTTAAGGGTATCACACCACCCGATGTTCCGGTAGGTTCCCCGCATAATGGTAAGGGCATCTTTTAAACCGTAAATCTCCTTATAGGGCAGAGAATTCCGGTTGGGATAGACTTCAAATTCTCCTAAGTCTTCAACGGTTTCCACACGGTAGTTGAGAAACAGATCCTCTCCCTTAATGTCGACGACTTTATCATTTTTAAGGAAGCGGGCCGCATTTCTGGAGGCCAGCACCACCCCTTTGGGGCTCCATGAAAATTTGTAGCCAAAGGGATTGTCATTGTCTTCGGGTGCCGGCAAACCGCCGCAGATGGAATAAAAATGACGGATTTTACCCCCCTGGCCATGAACCTTGTCAATGACCTGCATGGCGGACATATGGTCAATGCCGGGGTCTACGCCTATTTCATTTAAGAACAGCAGATTTTTGGCTTTAACATCCGCATCCAGTGCGCGCATCTGATCACTCACATAGGAAGTGGTGGCCATAAATTTATCAAATTTCAGGCAGGTCTTGGCTACAGTGAGGTGCAGGGTCCAGGGCAGAAGACTGACAATGATGTCATGTTGTTTTACCAAGGCATCCAGGGCGTCCTGGTCTTCCACTACAAGCTGACAGGCGGTCCCGTTCTCAAACCCCTGGACGATTTTTTGCGCCTTTTCAAGGGTTCTTGAGGCCACGGTAACCTTAAAATTATTTTCCAGCAAAAAGACCACACCGGGTCTGCTTACCAGGCCTGCGCCCAGTATCAATATGTTTTTCATGGGTGTTTCCTTAAATGTACTCTTTCATGTATTCGTAGTCGGGGGTGAACTGTCCCTTGTGAAGAATCAATGCTTTTTTGATAGCATAGGGCAGTTCCAGCTCATCAAAAGCGGTGTCAAAATCGGCATTCACAATATCCGGGGCAAACCCTTTCAACACCTGAGAAAAGAACATAGAAGACTCTTTTGAAAATTCACAGGGCAGGTTGTCAATGGCCATGACCGTAATCCCGTCCTTGGTGATGCCGTCTTCAAAGGTACCGGTTCCGGGCAGGTATGTAAAACAGGCATTATCCGGCATGGTGGCATCCTTTGTGATTTCAATGGAACCTTCTATATCGCAGCTGATGTCCCCGATCACCGAAAGTTTGGAGGGGTTGCCGGCAGCGTCTTGAAGTCCTTTGGCGGTCACGAGCCTGGGATAATCTTCGGTCCAGTAAATGCAGTTGACCAGGATATCCATCCGGGGCAGAAAATCGCCCATGATGGACCGGTATTTTTCAGGATGGTCATAGTAATCCTGGAGCTTGAACTCACCGTCAATGGGGGTCACCATGTCAGCTTCTTTGAAGACCACTTTATAAATGTGGTGGCGATCCGGGCAGGCCTCTTCCCGGACCTGGGAAATCTGGTCCGGTGTAATCTCTTTGACCGGCAGAATGTCCAAAATCAGCTGGGCACCCTGGGACACATTCCCGTATCCGGCAAAGCCGACCACAAGCGGGGCCATCTCTTCGGGCAGCCCCTGGCTTGCAATCTGCTCTCCGATGGTTTTGATATGGGCTTTGGCATCTTCCAGGGAGTCGTACCCATAGGCCTGTTTCAGCTCATCAAGGGGGGATTGAATTCCCTTTTGGGCGGCCTTTTGTGCAAAGGCGAACAGGGTCTCGATCATACCGGCATAGCCTGCATGGGCGCCGAAAAAGATCAATCTCTGATTCTTTTCATTGACGATACGTTCGTAATCAATGAGGTTGCATTTAAGATCCACCAGCCGTTGGAGCAGACCCATATTATACGGCTGCCCTTTGATGGTATGGGAAAAAAAGATATAGGTTTTGCCCTGGGCCAGCAGATCCACGGGAATCTCTTTTACGGCAAAAACCGTATCAACCCCGCTTAAGTCCTCCTGGACAATCGCCTCATTTTTTTTAAATTCATCATCACTGTAGATCCTGAGCGTTGAGGGCTGAACCACAGCCTCAATGCAGAATCGGTCTTTGAGTTCTTTGACATCTTCGGGAATGAGCGGAACCCGTCTTTCCCATTTGTTCTTGTCCTCTCTTCGGACACCGAGGTATTTTTTCATATGTTCTCTTTCCGTATAGATCTTATATTCATTATATTTTCCATCAGTTAAAAAACGTTAGATCTATAGCAGATATAGGTATTTCATTCAATATATTAATGGTATACCAGTGAACATACCAAGCATAGAAATCTGCGGTGAGAACGAAAATGGAGATGGATTCTAACATCAACGCCGTAGGGGCAGGCCCCTGTGCCTGCCCTGCCCCTGTGCCGACCCCAACAAGGGCAACCACAGGGGGTTGCCCCTACAACAAATGGCCGACGCCTGAAAGCCTGATTCAGTTTGCGCCCAAGCCTTGCGGTTTCTTTCCATCGTGATCGGATTCATGCAGATCTGCAGATAAAGATCGTTTTTTTCGTTCACGCATTTCCTTCATGATACGCTGCATTTTGGCAGCATCCATTTGTGACAAAGCCGCTTGCCGGTTAAATGCCTGCCCGGTTTTGTGCTGGGCGGCAAACGCAAGATACTGATCCGCCGGAATCTGGGTCTGCCAGTGGCCGGTGAGCATGGCAGCACCAATACCAAGGCTGAAAATGATCAGAAAAATGCCCGCCACAACGCCGGGCCCAATGCCTGTCCCACCGGAAAAATATGAAAAAGAGAGGGCATCTTTTTCAGGACAATGGGAAACGCAGTTCAAACAGGCCAGACACTCCGGAGAGTGAACCGTTGTTTTGCTGCTGACAGAAATCAAGCCGGGGCAGTGACTGTCACATTTTTTACACCCGATACACCGGTCAGGGTTTCGATTCACCCGGGCCGGACTGAAAAAACCAATGACACCCAAAAGGGCTCCATAGGGACAAAGATACCGGCACCAAAACCTGCGAAAAAGAACGGACAGCAGCACCAGCAAGACGATTACGCCCAGGGCTACCGGCGTGATGTGCGTAAAGAACCAAAGCATTTTTAAATCAGCGAACCGGTTGGCACTGCTGTTCAAAAAGCCGTCAATCCCAACCTGGGGCATCACGAAAAAAATTTGAAATATGAAAAATGCGGCCAAAAGATATTTAACGGCCCCAAGTGCCAGGTCCAGCCACCGGGGCATCACAGGCGGATGCCGGAACATCTTCGCGTTGAGCCGGTCAAGATAATCGCTGATCAGCCCCACCGGGCAGACCCAGGCGCAAAAGCCCCGCCGGACCAGCAGGGCAGAGCCGCAGATGATCAAAAAGATAACAAGGCCTGCCGGATGAATGGCAGGAAAGGTGTGGGTGGCCATTAAATGACGAAAACTGAGCAGCGCGCTGATGGGCAAAAACGCGTCCACACTGTCAGGCCGATGGAATCCCGGCATAACGCCCCGTTCAAGACTTGCCGCAAACAAATAAAACCGAATACCGATAAATACTACAATACCCAGAAACAGGTGCTGCACCCATTGTCTGGGCGACCATTTCTGTTTCATATAAAACGCCCTTTGAATCATTGGCGGGGTAACCGGTCAAGCAAATTCCTGCAAAATGGACATGCCCCGGCCATCCCTTTATTTCTAACGGATGCCAATATAACACCGCATATTTTTAAGACAAATTATCGTTTGGTTATGAATTTGAATTGTTTTGGGTCAGCCAGAAAATCGGCAGGAATCCGATTAGATCAGGTACAGAAGCATGGCCAGGGTACCCAACAAGGAGTGAGAAAGAGTAACCCCCCAGAGATTAGGTCGTTTGATGAATATAATTCCCCAGGCCAGCCCGCTGACCATCGCCATAACGATCAAAGGTGGATGGTTGTAAATGATATGGAGGAAACAAAAAGATAAGGTGGATATGCATAGAAAAAAGCGGTTTCCCAATCCGGGTATCCGCTTGATTTCCGAAAATAAAATACCCCTGAAAAGCAGTTCCTGGGCAGGCCCCAGAAAGAAAAAGTAAAACAGATACACATAGACGGAGGTCATCTGGGATTGTGGCCGTGAAAAACCGGCTTTCTGCATGAAAACAAGCCCGATGCCGCCGGCAACACAGAAAACCAAATTCCAGACCAATGAACTTTGCAGATTATCGGTTCGAAATCCAAGATCCGAAAGGCTGTACTGCCGGGATACACAAAACCAGACCAATGCGGCCAAGGCACAAAAGCAGGCAAAAAACCGATACTCGAAAGGAATAAGTTTCAGCCAGATAAGGACAACCGGGGCATGGCAAAGAAAGAGCAGCAAAAAAAGTGACCGGTAGGACGCACGAGGCGCTGCACCCTGCCCATGAATATTAATTTTCTGTTCTGTCTTGGCAACGGAGAAAGCAGCCAATGTCGCCTGTTTTGAGTTCATTAATGTACCCTGTATCCTGCGTATCCCATGGAAATAATTCGAAACATTTTCGGATACTAACACAATCTTAACAAAAATAAAACGATTCTTCTTGACACCCCGACACCCTTTATACTACAGGAGCATCTAATCCATGCCCAGAAGGGCATACAAAGTAAATAAAACCGATAGACCCAATATACTTAAACGGCCACGAAGGCTTTGCAAAAAATGACACCATTTTTGCATTCTCTTTGTGGCCGTTTTTTATTTGACCGATATACATGACTTGTGTAAACGCAAAAAAATTGACTAAATGCCTGGTCGGATCAGGAATACTGATCCTTGCGCTGGCCGGGACAGGGCTTTACTGCATTCAAATCGGCTCCTGCCAAATTCCATTTTTCATGGTCGTCCAAACCATTTCATCCCATCTGCTGCACTGGCCTGACCCGGCCGCCATCCCGGCCCTGAATCATACGATCATCTGGGATATCCGGCTGCCCCGAACCCTTCTGACCATGGCGGTGGGCGTGTGTCTCTCTGTTTCCGGCGTGGTGTTCCAGGGTTGTTTCCGAAACCCGCTGGTGGAACCCTATGTCCTGGGTGCATCTTCCGGGGCGGCCTTTGGCGCGGCTTTGGGCATTGTATTTCCGGCATTTTTCCTCTCGGTTCAGATCATGGCCTTTGTGTTTTCAGCCCTGGCCGTGGCCATGGCGTATACCATGGCCCGGACCGGGCCGGATACCCCGGTGGTCACCCTGGTCCTTTCGGGCATTATCACAGGCTCGGTGTTTGCCGCCCTGGTGGGCCTGCTCAAATACCTGGCCCAGGATACGGCCCTGCGGGAAATTGTGTTCTGGCTCATGGGCGGGTTCTACTATGCCGGATGGCAGGAGGTCAGGATATTGTTTGTGATAGCAACCGTGGGGCTCGGCGTCATCTGGATTTCTGGCTGGCAGCTCAATGTTCTGTCCATGGGTGAAGAAGAGGCCAAAAGCCTTGGCATCAACCCGGGCCGGACCCAGTTCATCCTCATCAGCCTTGCCACGCTCATGACGGCAGCCGCGGTATCGGCCACAGGCATCATTGCCTGGGTGGGCCTGATGATCCCCCATGCAGCCAGACTTTTGACAGGCCCGGACCATCGCCGGGTGGTGCCGGTATCCGCTGTCCTGGGCGCGATCTACCTTATTATATGCGATACCCTGGCCCGGTCATTGACAACGGCTGAAATCCCCATCGGCATCATCACCTCCCTGGTGGGTGCGCCCTATCTGTTTTACCTGGTCAGAACCCGGGGCGGGCAGATCTTTGGAAGATAATATGCTCAAGGTCAACCATCTTACATTTTCATACGGCAGACACCGTGTGCTCGAAGATATCAGCTTCCACGTCAAAAAAGGGGAATTATGCGCCCTGTTCGGCCCCAATGGTACGGGCAAAACCACCTTGTTCAAGTGCTGCCTGAAATTTCTGGCCCCGGAGAGCGGAACCGTCCAAATCAACGGCATGGATATCCGCAGACTCAAATCCAGACAGATGGCCAGATCCGTGGCCTACGTGCCCCAGGCCCACCAATGTGCCTTTCCCTTTACGGTCGGCCAGGTGGTTCTCATGGGGCGGACCCCGCATTTGAACCGATTTTTCACCCCAGGGGCCAAGGACCGAAAACTGGCAGACCACGCCATGCAGACCCTGGGCATCCACCGCCTGGCAGACACAGCCTTTAACCGGCTTTCCGGCGGCCAGCAGCAGATGGTGCTCATTGCCAGGGCCATTACCCAGCAGACGGAGCTGATTTTTCTGGATGAACCGGCTGCGGCCCTGGATTTTAAAAACCAGATTCACCTGTGGCAGACGCTGCAAAATATCGCGGAACAGGGAACCGCCATTCTGGCCTGCACCCACGACCCCAACCATGTCTCCTGGTTCTGCCGCTCCACGGTGGTCCTGGACAGATCGGGACTTGTTGCCAAGGGGCCGACCGGCCAGGTCATGACCCAGGAAATGATGGACCGCATCTATAAAGAGACCTGTCAGGTCAAAGACGTAAACGGACTTAAAATCATGGTTCCCGGCACAGTGGACACCCAGGCAACCAATGTTGTTGAATTCCCCGGCAACCCAAAAGGAATACACCACAAATGAGACATAAACCTACTTTTTATTTTACCGCGCTTTTAATCTTAGTCCTGTCATGGGTCAGCCCGTCATGGGCGGACCAAAACCTCTCATTTACCATCACCGATTTTGAAGGCCGACAGGTGGAGATTCCAACACGAATCAACCGGGTGGTCACCATCAGCGACGGTATGATTGCAGGGGTCATGACAAGCCTCGGCCAGGCAGAAAAAATCGTGGGCATCGGGTCCCCCTGCCTGCCCAAAATCTGGGAATACGATATTCCCTCCGCCACCGGTGCGACCCATGAATACAGGGAAGGCTTGAACCCGGTGTTCTTTCTCAATCCATTTTTAGCGGATCTGCCCCTGGTCAGCCGGTTTGGTTCGGGCATCAATTTTGAGGCCATTGCCAAGCTGACCCCGGACCTGATCATCGTCCGCACAGGGTCCTGTTCTTTATCCGCCTCAAAGGATATTCTTGCCAAAAACATCCGGCTTTTATCTTCCCTGGGCGCACCGTTGGTGGTGCTCCATGGCCCCAACACCTTTGACCGGCCGGACATCAGCAGTTTAGGCCGGGAAATCATACTTTTGGGCCAGGTGTTTCAAAAACAGGCCCGGGCAAAGGAAGTGGCGGACTTTCTTTTATCATCGGTCAACGATATCAAAGCCCGGACAGCAGACATCCCGCCTGACCGGCAAAAACGGGTGCTGATGCTCGGGCTCTCTCCCACGGCCCGGGAAAACGGCGGAGCCGGACACGTCAAGGGAGAAAAAACAATCCAGACCTATCTGCTCAACGAATTTGCCCATGCCCGAAACGCGTTTTCCGGCACGGGGGCCTGGAATATTCTCAATGCCGAACAGCTTATTGCCCTGGACCCGGATCTCATTGTATTGGTCACGGCCTGGGGATACCATCCGCCCGAAGAACTGTATGACGCCCCATACTACAAAAACCTGCGCCACATGCGGGCCGTAAAAAATAAAGCCGTAACCGCCCTGCCCTGGACCCCATGTAACTGCGAAAAACGTCTGGAATATCCCATCGACGTCATGGTCATGGCCCGGGCCGCATATCCCGAGCGTTTCACGGACATCGATTTTTGCGGCTGGCTTCACCAATTTTACATGACGGTTTACGGGGTGAGCCGGGATACGGCCACCCAACTTGTGTCCTGTCAGTGGATGGACTGGGCCTGTAAAGGAGAGAATAAATGAATTCATTGTATGAACAGCGAAAAGCATTTTTTAACCAGCGGGCCGCCGACTGGCTGGACAATCACTACAAAAATCCGGAAACGAACCGGCATGACCTCTATGCAGACCGGCTCCGGGCCATCGTCGCCTTTCTGGCCCTTGGCCCGGACAGCCGGGTTCTGGATACAGGGTGCGGAGCCGGGGTCCTGGTGCCCTATCTTCTTGAGCAGCTCTCTGCCAAGGGCCGGTTGATCGAGATGGATTTTTCAGACCAAATGATCAAAGCCAACCAAGAACGTCATACAGACGAACGTATCCGATTTATCTGCTGTGATGCCGCGCAAATGGAACTTGATGACAAAAGCCTTGATGCCGTGATCTGCTTTGCCGCATTTCCCCACTTCAGCGATAAGGAACAGGCGCTCAAACGGATGTCAAACGCACTGAAACCCAAAGGGCGGCTCGTAATCGCCCACCTGATGTCTTCCTCCCAACTGGCGGCGCACCATCATTCCCACACACCGGTCAGCAAGGACCGGCTGCCCGAAAAAGAGACCCTGTTCCAATGGATCAACGGCAGCGGTTTTGACATTGAAACCTTTAAGGATGAGCCGGGTCTCTACCTTGTGGCAGCCGTTAAATCCTGAACCGTTATTCCGAGAAGGAAAAAAATTATGATTCTTCGTTACCCCGCCTGTGTTTTGATTTGTTTTTTGTTGTTCTTTCCGGCCGTACCTTGCATGGCCGATGAAACCGATGACGACATCACCGTCCTTGAAGATGTCACTATCACGGAGCATCCCATCATTCAGGGCAACCAAACCGACATTTACGGCAGTTCCAAAACCGTGATCACCCAGGATCAGATTGATGGTCTCAATGCCCAGGATCTTGAAACCGCCCTGAAAATGACGCCCGGCGTCAGCATCTCCAGATACAATCCCGTCGGCTCATTCGGCGGGGGTGACGGCGGCGGGGTATTCATCCGGGGCATGGGGTCCAGCCGTCCGGGCGCCGCAATTAAAACTCTGGTGGACTGGACCCCCATGTTCATGAGCGTATGGAACCATCCCTTGCTGGACCTGATGTCCATTGATTCCTCCCAGGCCATTGAAATTTATAAAAGCCCCCAGCCCCAGTATTTCGGTAATGCCGTGGGCGTGATCAACATTGCGCCCAAACGTATCACGGAACCGGGATTTTTCACCGCAGTTGAAGCGGCGGTGGGCAGCCACGGCACCCACGTTGCCAAGACCGAGCACGGGGGCAATATCAATGGGTGGGATTACTATCTTGGCGGGGGGCTGCAGGAATCCAGCGGCCATCGGGACCATGCCGATGGCGAATTGAAAAACATCTATGGCCGTATAGGCCGGCAATTATCCGACCACTGGGATTTAAGCATTTTCGCCATGGCCAATGACAACTGGGCTAATGATCCGGGGGTTGAGGGGGCTGATCCGTCCGAGCGTGAGGGCCGCTATGAAACCCGGGGCTGGATGGGAACCGCCACCCTGTCCCATGAATATGAAAACGCCAAAGGCGAAATAAAATTGTACCGCAGTGCCGGGGAAGGCGACTGGCTGGACCAGCCCACGGACACCGACGGTATCACCGAAGATATGTTCAATGATTTTCTTTTCTACGGGGCACGGGCCAAAGAGACCCTGACATGGGGTAACGGCATGTCGCTTCTGGCCGGTGCAGACTGGGAATACACCGAAGGAGATTATAACCAGGCGTACAGTGACGGCACTTCAAATGTCTGGAATGGGGAAAACTTTGACATCCTCTCACCCTATGCCGCCTTCAGCTGGCAGATCGGGTTGGGCAGGGGGATCACCATCACCCCGTCCGTTGGTGCCAGGTTCTATTCCCACAGCCAGTACGCAGATGAATGGGCGCCCCATGCCGGTTTAGTCGCATCCCTGGGACGGTTTGAAGCCCACATGGGGTATTCCCGGGGCGTGGTGTATCCCGGGCTCGAAGTGGTGGCCATGAGTGAGGATGTTCTGCCTGCGCTTGGAGATTCGTGGAAGGAGCTGGATCCTGAAATTGTCGACCACTATGAAATCGGATTTTCCGTCTCCCCTACCCGCCAGACCTTGCTGGACCTGATCCTGTTTTACGAAGACGGCAGTGACCGCTACGTGATTGTTCCATTTGCCAACGGCGTTATGCCCCATTACGACAATGTGGAAGAATTCAAGATCAAAGGGATTGAGGCAACAGCCACCTGGCAGCCGCATGCCGATTTTTCCATATTTACCGGTGTGACCCTTCTTGACACGGACCCGGCAGATCTGCCCTATGCACCGGATATCTCCATTTGCACCGGTTTAACCCTGCGGTTTCTTGAACGGTTCAAGCTCAACCTCAACGCCTCCTACATGTCATCCATGCATGTCAGTGCCCAGGTGCGAAAAAAAGATGATGAAAACACCACTACAGTGGATGGTTTTTTCCTTGTGGACGCTAAACTCACCTATGCCCTGGACCTGAAAGGTGCTGACTATACCATCAAACTGTTCCTGGCCGGTGAAAACCTGACCGACCAGCATTACGAGTACCAGGAGGGTTATCCCATGCCGGGTATCAGCTGCATGGCAGGCATCCGGTTTGAAATGTAATTCAATTACATTTCAAACCGGATGCTGTTACATTTAAGGCACACTATCTTCCAGATGGTGTGCCTGTTTTATTTACAAATTCCGGGGACACAAAACGAAAATATCAGAACACCAATTTTGTTAATTTGGTCTCGTCCACTGAATTACTCACCATCCCTGCCTACACGGATTAAGCCTGTTTATAATTTTTTAATTCCATGCAAGCTATAGTATTTTCTACCCAATAATTTCATTTTTTCTTTGACCGTCCCCATCACTTTGATCTATAACACAAACTATCGTTGTTTCCGCCTCAATAGTTTCTCCCGTTAAATTCAAAAAAATATTTTGATGGCAAGCCCCAAGGAGAGATCATGGAAAAAAAGATCTATGCGTCAATCGCTTTTATTATGCTGGTATTGCCATGCTTTGTTTATGCGCAGGCATTATACGGACCAGCCATTTTTTCTGCAGACGCAAAAAGCATTATCTCAAATAATTATCATCACTTATCACTAAATAAGATTCAATTAAGCTCAACTTACAGCACAGGAAGAATCATTTTCCGGAAACAAACCAGCAGTGAGTTTAAATGGGGATTCGCCATATTTAATTTCCAGGTCATCCCGTTAAAACAATTTTTAACGGGTACAGGGGAGACCCTTGAAATTTCTGCCAAACTGAAGAAGACCAACCGTTTAACACTCTATTTTGTCGGGAAAAAAAATGCAGCGATATCCCTTGAACTTGATGACGGTACAAGTGCTTCCCAGCCTGAAATCCTGTCTTTCACTGCAGACCCGGAAACCATTGAAACAAGGCAAAGCACCGAATTGTCATGGGACGTGGAAAATGCAGATACCATCTCCATTGACAACGGCATCGGCACGATAGATGCGTCAGGTTCCATGACTGTTTCCCCAACCCAATCCCTCACCTATACCCTGACGGCACATGGAGATGGCCAGGAGGTATCGGCCAGTGTATCTGTGACCGTCAACACCCCTGTCCCAACGGTATCCATCAGTGTCTCCCCCGAGTCCATTACCAATGGAAACACTGCGATCCTTTCCTGGAGTTCGGAAAACGCCTCATCCTGCACGATTTCGCCGGACATAGGCGATGTGACATTAAACGGAAGCACTGAAGTTTCCCCAAAAAACTCCACAACCTATATGATTTCAGCCCAGGGACTGAACGGCGATACCGTCACGGCGTCTGCGGTCCTGTCAGTATTAGGGCCCCCTGAACTCAGCGTGTCCAGTGAACGGCTCTCCATCTCAAAAGGCGAGTCCGCCCAGCTTGCCTGGACCGTTGAGGATGCAGAACTGGTTCATGTTGACCAGGGCGTGGGCAAGGTTTCCGGAACCACAGCTTTGGTAACCCCGGACAACACCACCATTTACACCATTACGGCCACAAACAGCCACGGTACCACCAGCAAGACCGTAACGGTTAAGGTTCTGTCCACACCCCAAAGCCTGGCGGAAGGTTCTTTCGGCAAAGAGTACGAAGATCTTATACCGGAAGACGCAACCCTTGATGAATATGAGTCCCAAAGGCTTGCCATCCTCACCGGACTGGTCACGGATGGATCCGGATCGCCTTTGTCCGGTGTCACAGTGATGGTGTTTGAACACCCTGAATACGGCTCTGCCGTTACAGATGATGAAGGCCGGTTCGCCATTCCCGCCGAGGGCGGGCAGGACATGATCATTGCCTATACCAAACAAGGGCGAATTCCCGTTCACAGACAGGCATATGTCCCTTGGAACGACTTTGCGGTTTTTGACACGATCCAGATGATAGAGACGGATACGGTCTCCACAACAATTTCTTTTGACGGTAACTCAGGAACCGTGTTTACACACCGATCCACCCCTGTAACCGATGAATTCGGCACCCGGGCCGTGACCCTGGTAACAACCGGTGACAATAAGGCATTTATCACGGACGAAAACGGAGATGATGTAACCGAACTGGAACGTATTGAGGTTAGAACTACGGAATACCCCACTCCGGAATCCATGCCTGCGGTTCTTCCTCCGACCTCTGCCTTTACCTTTTGCGCGGAACTTGCCGTGGACGGGGTGCAGCGGGTAAGATTTGCCAATCCATTCACCGTATTTGTCGATAATTTCCTGGGATTTGATGTGGGGTTGATCGTACCGGTTGGCTATTACGATATGGATTTGGGGTATTGGGTACCAAAAGAAAACGCCAAAGTAGTCAAGCTTTTGGACACAAACGGGGACGGGGTGGTAGATGCGCTGGATGCCGATGGAGACGATCTTGCAGATGACCTGAATGGAGACGGGTCTGTGGCTGATGAAGCCACAGGTCTTGGGGACCCGGATTACTATGAACCCGGGAATACCATGTGGCGGTTCCAGGCAGAGCATTTCTCTCCATGGGACTGTAATGATCCGGTATATTACCCACCCGGGGCCATCTCCCCCAATCCAACCGCACCGACCGTCCTGGATAACCAAAAATCCGAAGGCAACGATTGCAAGAACATCATAAACTCGTATGTTGAAGAACGCAGCAGACTTTTCCATGAAACGATTCCCATTCCGGATACAGACCTGTCCCTTCACTATTCAACAGCAAATCTGCCCGGCGGGACAGACGTCAATATCCCACTTTCCGGAGAGACTGTTCCTGATAATCTTATAGGAATTGAACTGGTTGTCATCATTGCCGGGAAAAAATATAAATACGCCTTTGATCCGCTGCCGAATCTAAACTATCTGTTCACATGGGATGGGCTTGACTGGCGTGGTGTCCAAGTTGCTGTGCCAAGCTTACTGTCGGTGACAATTAACTTTTTATACCAGGGCTATTACGGTTCTTCATATAACGATTTTATAGACTGGTTTGGTAAATATCCTGACGGGCTGTCCTCTATAATAAAATCAAGGCTTAATGTAAAAAAAACATTGAACTATAATCTTACAATGGTACCCCGAAACGGCCGGCATAAAGGCCAAATAGCCAATGGCTGGACTCTGTCCCGGTATCACTTTTTAAACCCTGTTGATCCCACGGTGCTCATCAAGGGAGACGGGGAAAAATCCACCATCCTGGATACGGATTATAAATATTTACGGATAGATCAATGCAATATGATGGAAAAGGTCGGGGGAACAGAGAATTCGGGATTTTCTGGTGATAACGGGCCGGCAACTGAAGCAGATTTTGAATGGCCCCAGGGGATTGCGGTGGATGGTTCCGGCAATCTTTATATTGCAGATACCGCAAATATGAGAATCAGAAAAATAGACACCCAGGGCATTGTCACCACCATTGCAGGCAACGGGAATTACCAGGATGGCACCACGCCGGTGGATGGATTGCCGGCAACTGATATTCCCTTGAAAAGTCCAACAGATATAACCGCAGACAATAATGGTAACCTCTTCTTTGTGGATGCCGAGCCTGAAACCGGCGGGCGGGTCCTTAAAATTGATAAAAACGGTATTATATCCACCGTGGTTGGAGAAGATGCAACGGTTTACGGCATTGCCGCAGACGGGTACGGAAATCTATTTATTGCAGAACCATATGAGAAACGAATACGTATGGTGGACCCAACAGGTAAAATTACCTTGGTTGCCGGATCCGGGTACAGCGGATATTCCGGGGACGGCGGAAATGCCATGCAAGCGAGATTTGTCTGGCCTGTCGGGGTGGCTGTGGACAACTCGGGGAACCTGTACATTGCGGATAAAAGCGCCCATGTCATACGCAGAGTCGATGTGAGTGGAGTGATTACCACCGTTGCGGGAACCGGGAAGTATGGTTATTCCGGAGACGGCGAACAGGCCACCACGGCACAACTCACTTCTCCGGAGAAAATAGCACTGGATGTCCAGGGAAATCTTTATATACTAAACGCCATGCGCATTCGCAAAATTAACACCAGCGGAGTTATTAAGACAATAACCGGAGATGGTGGAACCACGCAGTCTGTGGAGGGCGCGTCTGCCATTGAGCCGGATTTAATAAATGGCTTTTCAAATCTGGCAATTGACGATTCCGGGAATATATACACAGTGCTGGGTGGCCGAAATATCATCACAAAGATTGGGCCCCTGGTGCCCTATTTTAACGTTGAATCAGAAAAAAATCGTGTTTATGCGGAGTCCAACGGATATGGGCATATTTTCGATTCGACTGGGCGTCATATTAAGACCATTGACCTTGAGACCGGTGCAACCTTGTACACCTTTAAATATCAAACTTCATCCTTCACTCTTGAGGCTGTCATTGATGCCTTTTCCAATGAAACTACCATATTGAAAGAGTCTTCAACTGCGGAAGCTATTATCTCGCCGGAAGGTCTTAGAACAGTGCTTGATATTTCCAACGGTAATTTAAACCGAATTACCTTTCCTGACGGAACTTGCTATGATTTTGAGTATGATGATAACGGAGACATGGAAACGGAGACGGATCCTGAAGGAAATCAATTCTTTCACATATTTTCCGACAGCGGGAAAATTACCGATATTAAAGATGAAAACGGCGGACACTGGAACTATGAACAAAAATATAAAGCAGATTGTTCTGTCCTGACCAGGGTAACAACCGGTGAGGGTAACCAAAGGGAATATACGGATTTCACAGATCCAACAGGCATCTTTACTTCAACCATCACCAATACAGCCGGTGGCCAGACCTTTTATTCTTCATCCGGTTTAACAGGCGAAAAAACAAATGCCTGCGGCCTGCAAACCAACTTTGAATACGGCATAGACCCCAGGTTCAAATATAAATATCTGGCCCAGGTTACGGAAACCACTCCGTCAGGCCTGACCCGGACCCAAAATGTAAAACGAGTTTATACAGATCCTGAAACAACCGGGACCAACATCGTACAGGAAACAAGAGAAGTTAACGGTAATACCACCACAATTGAAAACAATACGCTGGAAAATTGCAGAACCATCACCAGCCCGGAAGGCAGGACAGTCCAAACCCTGTACAATCCGAACACCCTGCTGACCGAACAAGTCAGCATCCCGGAGCTTTTAGCCTCAACGTTTGAATATGATACCAAAGGGCGTCTGACAACATCGGCCACCGGTGACCGGACCTTCAGGTATACCTATGACAGCAACGGGTTCGTTGACACCGTCACTGATCCCAACGGAAACACAAGAACCTTCACCCACGATGAAAACGGCAGAACAACCCGGATACAAAGGTCTGACAGTACGGACATCTACTTTTCCTACGATGCCAACGACAATGTCACCATCCTGACAACACCCTCTTCTGTTGACCACGCTTTTAACTACAACAAAGTAAACTTGACGTCCGGGTATACACCGCCATTGAGCAGCAATTATACCTTTGAATTTGACAAGGACCGGCGGCCCACACGGACTGTGTTCCCCTCGGGCAAAACACTGGAAAACATCTATGAATCCGGCCTGGACCGCCTGGCGTCAATCCAGACTCCCGAAGGGCTGATAACCTTTACCTACCTGTGCGGTGCCAAGATCGGATCCGTGTCCATGAATGAAGAGTCCCTGACCTATGAATACGACGCGGGCCTGGTCACATCCCAGACCATAGAAGGTACCCTGAAGCAAACCCTGTCCTGGTCCTATAATGACGATTTCAGGGTGGCCCGCATGACTTATGCCGGAACAAGCGTTGACTACGGATATGACAACGACGGTCTTTTGACCCTGTCCGGGAATTTTACCATTACCCGCAACAGCGGCAACGGCCTGCCCGAATCCGTAACAAACGGCAGATTAAATGTCGCCGGAACATTTAACGGTTATGGCGAAGTCTCATCCCAGGGTACAACAGTAAACGGATCATCCCTGCTCTCATACACCCTTGAGCGGGACAACACCGGCAGGATCACCCGGAAGACAGAGACCCTTGCCGGCACCACCGCGGTTTTTAACTACACCTATGATACCATGGGGCGGTTGCTGACCGTGACAAAAGACGGCAGCCTGGTTGAAGATTACCAGTACAATGCCAACGGCGCCAGGATATCGGAGACCAACACCCTGCGGGATATTACAAACAGGACCTTTGAATACACCGCAGAAGACCACCTGGTCAGGGCAGAAACAACCACATACACCCATGATGCCGACGGGTTTCTGACAAGCAAAACCGATGAAAAGGGTGTAACGGCCTACACCTACGCTATCCGGGGAGAGTTGCTCAATGTTACACTGCCCAACGGAGATGACATTGAATATGTTCACGATCCCCTGGGCCGGCGCATTGCCAAGAAAATCAACGGCACTACCACGGAGAAATACCTCTGGCAGGGCCTGACCCGGCTTCTGGCTGTCTATGACGGCACCGGTAGCCTGGTCATGCGCTTTGCTTACGCAGACGGTAGGCTGCCCGTTGCCATGACCAGGAACGGTGCAACCTATTACCCGGCATTTGACCAGGCCGGAACCCTTAAGGCGGTTACAGATGCTTCCGACAACGTGGTAAAGCAGATGGAGTACGATACCTTCGGAAATGTGATCAATGATACCGCCCCTGAATTTACCGTGCCCTTTGGCTTTGCCGGCGGGCTCTATGATCCCGATACCGGGCTTGTCCGGTTCGGATTCAGGGATTATGATCCTGATACCGGGCGCTGGACTGCCAAAGATCCTATTTTCTTTGCCGGCGGGGATACTGATCTTTATGGGTATGTCTTAAATGATCCGGTGAATTTTATTGATCCTTGGGGGTTGAAAAAATGGCATGCTCCTGACGGTACCCATACGGTAGGTAGATCAGGAACACCTGTTCCTACGGGAGGCGGAATAGGTACATTTATTGAGAACAATGTTGCCAGTGGATATACTTTTGGTGAAACCCATGATAGCTGGGTTGAATATCTTACAGACCAAGGTTACCCAGATGCACTTGTAAATATCCCTACAATGCCAGCGGCTTATTTTTGGTCTATTTCTAAGGATAATGCAGAATTACCTTCAGATCAGCGGCCCAAGTTATTTCCCATAATAGAAATCAAGTTTGACCTATGCAAATAATAAAAAATTTTCTGATATATATATTTGTCATCGTCATCATAACATTGACGACCAGTTGTGGCCCATTAGAATCAAATGGTTTAAATTCAGGGATTTTAAATACTGGTGGGACTGACAATCCACGAGAACTTATTGGTATTGCGTATAATAGGATCTACAAATCAAATAGGATTATAGGAGCACGAAATGTATTAAAAAGAGCAATAGAACAATCAAAAAAGAATAATGATTTTTATGCATTAGCAGTAAGTTATAATATGATGGGATACACTTTCTTTTTAAAAGAAAAATCCCCTAATCAAGCGGAATACTATTGTCAGAAAGCTCTAATAATAACTGAAGAAAACGAATTGAAATGTGAACAGATTCATTCTTATATTGGATTGGCGCTATATAGTAAGTTAAGAGATGATATCGCTTTTGCCTGTAGCTACGAAAAGAAAGCGAATATTTTATTCAAAAAAATAATAAACTCAAGTGAAGGCGTAAATGTTTGTGAGGGAGGGCAAAGAAGCATTAGTATCGTATCTAAAAGGTTATCGTCTTTAAAACTATATTTAAATTGCGGGACTCCTTAAGGGTACACGCGCGAAGAATTTTTTGAGATTCGTGGGGCAGGCATTAGAAGATTTTGCTAAAAACATGGCAAACAATTTTCTTGAATCTTTTGAAGATGAAAGTGGAGACTCTTACAAGTAAACTCGTTCTTAAACAATCTTGGGTAAAAAATGCAGTCTGAAAATCCCACGTGCAGACGTTGAAAAGAATGAGCTATAGTTACGGAAAACACTTATAAATTTCACCACGATGTAGGAACCTGACAAAGCAGACGGTATCCTCTTCAATGAGGATTCAATTTATTACCTATTATGTTTTGAAATATAAAAGGGAAAATAAAGTTTCATCTTTCATAACGGTATCTGCTTCCATTATTATCAAAGTGAATCCAACAGCCTTAGAGGAGAAGATCAGACTGGGGCTCGAATCTGCCAGACTAACAAAAAAACCAAGATTCTATAATATTATCAACATCAACTGACGTAAAGAAAAGTGATGATGCGAATTCGGGGGGGGGGGGGGGGGGGGGGAACGAGATACTTAATTTTGTAAATAATTTTAGCATGCTTATGCCCTAAATGATCCGGTTAATTTGATAGATCCTTTGGGATTATATTATTACCGGCAGAGTTGGCAGAAACCTGGTGTTGTTGGAAGGCGAGGTACTCCTGTTGAACCACAAGGTTTTATTAGTGAGTTTATTGAGCAGTATGTGTGGGCAGGTTATACATTTGGGCAACTACATGATGCTTATGTAGATGCAGCAACCAAAAGGGGAGAGCCGGACTGGAAGGTCAATATTCCTTCAATGCCTGCAATGTACTACATTGCACAATTAATCGAAGTTCTGAGGGCTTTTGGACATCTTGATCAACCTCAACCATCTTTGTGTGATTAAATGCAGTTAAACTCTTCAATAATTCGTTGTATTATAATTCTCGCAATGGTTATGATGTCTGCTATTCTATTTTGCCGCCTGAATTACACAGGTGACAAAATAGAACCTGGAGACCAATTTATAATCATCAACCCAGTTTATTTAGTAGGGGTGTATAAGAATCTTAACAACAGACAACTTAGTAACAAAACCGCTCTCGGGTATTTGGAAGCAAAGCACTCTTATAAAAAAGCGACCGTGGCATTTCAAGACGAAGTATCGGTAGGTACAATCATGACCATCATTGCTCCAGCCCCAAGAATTTGGCATCTTTTTTTTCTACCTGATAGATATTTTATCAAATTAAAACCGGATTTATCACGAGGGCTTGATATTATTATTGAATTGAATCGTGGAATGGAGGGTGATTTAGATGGATTGAATGCTGAAATATTTAACAGAATTCAATAGGTCCAGGCAGATGAGGGTAAAGGGTCGTATCCGGGGCCTGGCTCATGTAATCAATTGTAATTATGGCTTATTTTTAAAAACCGCGCCCTATTTCCATCTAACGTTTCCTGTAAATTTACAAAGCATGACCTGGTCAAGTAAAAGTGGGCACTTTGTTAAGCGGCTTTTTCTAAAAACCACAGTTTTTCAAATTCTTTTGGACTGATATACCCCAAATAGGAATGACGTCTGTTGCAATTGTAAAACATTTCGATGTAATCAATGATGTCTCTCCGGGCTTCTTCTCGGGTCATGTAGTTTGTAAAAAAGACCCTCTCAGTCTTCAAACTACCGAAAAAGCTCTCTGCCACGGCATTGTCCCAGCAATTCCCTTTCCGGCTCATGCTGCTAACCATCCCAAGGGTATTCAACATTTTCTGGAAGTTTTTACTGCAATACTGACTTCCCCTGTCTGAATGAAATAGCAGGCCAGGGGCAGGCATTCGACGCCTGATTGCCATGTGCAGGGCATCCATGATCAACTTTGTGGTCATTCGATTACTCAGGGACCAGCCGACAACCCGGCGTGAAAAAAGGTCTATAACGACGGCCAAATACAACCACCCTTCGTGGGTCCAAATGTATGTAATGTCAGAGACATAAACCTTGTCCGCTTCGACAACTTCAAACTGTCTGTTCAGTAAATTCGATGCAACTGGCAAATTGTGTTTGCTGTCTGTCGTCGCTTTAAATTTCTTTTTCTGCTTGGCGGCAACACCGGCCATTTTCATCAATGACCCAGCTTTGTACCGCCCGCAAGGACTGCCGGATGCTTTTATCTCTTCTGCAATCCGGCGGGCGCCATAGGTACCCCTTGATGCTTGATGAGCCGCTTTAACAATAGGAATTAGTCTCTCTACTTCCCTCTGCCTCAATGATTTTTTACATTTACGCCAGGCATAATATCCACTCCGGGATATGAGCATGACAATACATATCAGAGCTACTGGGTAAGCCTTCCTCTCAGCATCAACGAATTGATACTTCAGCTCATTTCTTTCGCGAAGAAGGCTGCTGCCTTTTTTAAGATTTCACGTTCCATCTTCAAACGGTTGTTTTCTTTTCGAAGACGGCTCAACTCTGCCTTCATTGCCACACTTCCTTGTAAACCAGTGGCACTCTCTCCACTACCTTCAATCTCACGTTTCCAGCGACCCAGCATGGTTGGATTGACTCCGAGATTTCGGGCTGCCTCGGTAATCTGATATCCCTGTTCGGTTATCAGTTTAACTGCTTCTTCTTTGAATTCAGGTGCATACTTCTTTCTGTCTTTCTTCATTTGACACCTCCGTGTGGATTATTAACCCACTCTTAGAGAAGTGTCCACAATTACCCTACCACCTCAGCACCCAGCTATGCAACCATATGCAGCAGGGATTTGACGAAAGATTTTTGTGGGGATTGGCCCCGGCACAGGGCAAACATTATTAAAATCAGAACCCAATGCCGCCTCCGCAATTATCCTGCGCACATCAGAAAATGCAAATCCGGCTCGGCCCCCGAATTCGGGGGACATCGAATTCGGGGGACATGATACATGATTCGGGGTAGAGTAGAGCGCTGATTCAGCGGGTTTCTTCAGCCCTTTCTATATTCGAGACGCCTTGTCCCACGCGGCTACGACGTGTTCCAAAGACCTTGCATCCTCAGTGCCCCCTCATCAAACCGTGTATACGGTTTTCCTGTACACGACTTTCCGATGTTCTTCATCCATTTTGGGCTTGATCATAACATCGGCCAAGAAGTATGTCCTCAGAAAGCTTAAAAAATATATTAAAAGAAGCTCATGGACAATGGATCGAAGAAAGTCTGGAAAAACACAAACTGGCCCGCGACGAAAGTACCAGTCCGGTTATCCCATGCCGGGCATCAACTGTATGGTGGGTATATAGTTCGAGATGTTATCTAAAGGCACACTGTTTTTTCAAATAGTGTGCCTGTTTCATTTTTTTCTTTTTTTGTCAGGTAGCTGACAGACACATGGATTTTCCACTTATATTTTGATACATGCAAATAAATGCACCGCATCGAAAACCTGGAGGAAAACCATGAACAAAGAGACACACCAATCAGAACAATCATCTGATATCATAGAAAAATCAATACTATCAATATCACTGAATCAAAATACCTGGGCTGCCCTGAGCCAATCCCAGGATCTGTTTTGCAAATCGTTAAAGCTTGGCAGGGTCCGGGGCGTGGTCGACATCATCATCGACACCCAAGCCCATACACAAAAAGACGATTCTGAGTACATCCAACTTATTCGAGAATTGATCCAGAATGACATCCTGGTAACAATATCCGGGTCCAAAACCGTGGAAAGCGGCTTGTTGGGAATGATGGATCAAGATCTTTTTCAACATGCAGAGGAAGGTCTCTCTGAATTTTGCGGCTTCATTGGTGTGCAGCCGGTTCTGGATACCGGCCGGATCGATGAATCCGAAATTGTTAATTTCTACAACGAGGTCGCCCAACGCGCTGATTTAAAAACAGAGGATCTGCCGGTGGCGCAGGTTGTACCGGAAGCGTCCCAAGACCATCCAGGGAGACTCGGAAATATTTTTACTATGGAAAAAAGCCCTGAGGATACCGCCGACCTGATTAATGCACAGATACACGAAAAACGACTGGCTTTGAATTGGTGTGATCGCTGCAGCGGCGCATTTTCACCCTTTTCATAAAAAAAGCCATGGGCAGATCGGGTCCATCGACACCTTTCAGCGTACAGCTCAAGTCGTTTCTAAGGCTTCCAGGCGGGTAAGATCTGCAATAAAAAACTTGCCCCGTCCCAGCTTTTGGATCAGGTTCTGCCGGGAAAGCTGGTTTAAAAAGGTGGATACCGTCTGCCGGGTGGAGCCCACCAAAAAAGCTATCTGTTCAACGGAAAGATCAATTTTGATGATGATCCCCCCGTCAGCAGCGGGAGTGCCGTGCCTTTGGGCCTCGTTGACCAGAAGCCCGACCAGACGGCTGTTGACATCTTTGAAGATCAGGTTCTCGATAATGGTAAATGAGTTTTTCAGCATACTGCCCAGTATGCCGATCATGGCTTTTGCCACTTCCGGATCATCCAGCATGTTCTGCCTGAATGTTTCAGCGTCTGCGGTTAAAATCTCGATCTTATCCAGGGCCTGCACAAAGGCACGCGTGTGTGCAGAGTAGATATCGCCTTTGGAGAGAATGCCGATATTGAACTCTTTATCTTCGTACCCCAGATAGACCCGGGCCCGCCCCTCGGCCACGATAAAAATTTGGTTTTCACCGATTTCGGGCTGACAGACGAACGCCCCTTTTGGATAGCTGCGCTTTTTTAAGGCCGCATACAATTCAGCAAATTCCGGACGCTGGAGATGGGCCAGAAGATTTTCTTCCAATAATTTCATCATTTAAAAAAGGGGCAAATTGCCTTTGCCCCTTTATCGAAATCCTTTGTCAAACGTCTCTGTGAAATCGTCGAAATGCTGTTATGTGCCGACGATTGTCACATTGACTTTTCGGGTTCTGGGCCCGTCAAACTCACAGAAAAAAAGACTTTGCCAGGTGCCCAGCACCAGATTCCCATTTTCAAGGGCAACGGTTTCAGACGGCCCGAACAGGCTGACCTTTATGTGGGCCGCGGAATTGCCTTCCATATGTGTAAAGTTATCATCAAAGGGGATCACCTTGTTGATGCAGGACAAAATATCCACAGGCACCGCTGGATCTGCATTTTCATTAATGGTCACAGCCCCTGTGGTGTGCATGGAAAAGACATGCACAAGCCCGTTGCGTACGCCCGACTCCCGGACAATCTCCCGGACCTGGGCCGTAATGTCCATCATCTGGGTTCTGGCCCCGGTTTTAATTGAAAACTGCATCGTTTACCTAATCCCCCCTGATTCGCTTTTACTACTACCTGTTCGTCCCCCGAGTTTGGACGAAAAGTTGCCCAGATGCAAGGCGCAGAAAAATTTGTAACCGGAGCAACCTAATGGTTGTGAGGATTGCAAATTTTTCTGCAACGCCGCAGGTGGGTGACTTAGCGTTCAAACAATAGTTTACACTTCTAAGGCGATTTTCACGATATTCTCTGCGGAAAACCCAAACTCTTTAAGCACTGTACCGCCGGGAGCTGATGCGCCAAACCGTTCAATGCTGATGCTTTTGCCCTGGCTGCCCGTATATTTTTCCCAGCCCATGGAAATGCCGGCTTCAACGGTCAACCTCTTGGTAACGGATGCAGGTAAAATTCTCTCTTTATAAGCCGCGGGCGCCTTTTCAAACAGTTCCCAGGAGAGCAGAGACACCACAGAAGCCTTGATGTTGTGTTCTTTTTCCAAAACCTCTGCGGCGGCCACGCTGATGTGAACCTCTGAGCCCGTGGCAATGATCAGCATATCAGGGGTCTTGCCCCCACTTTTTACGGTGTATCCGCCCCAGATCATATCTCCGTCGGAGTTGGACAGGTCCAGAGTGGGCAGTTTCTGACGGGAAAGAATCAGGGCTGTGGGGCTGTTCAGGGTGCCCAGCGCCTTTTTCCAGGCCAGGGCCGTCTCATTGGCATCTGCCGGACGGATTACGGTGAGGCCGGGGATCGCGCGCAGCGACGCCACATGCTCCACCGGCTGGTGGGTCGGTCCGTCTTCACCCACAGCCACGGAGTCATGGGTAAACACATAAATAATGGGAAGCCGCATCAGGGATGCCACCCGGATGGCCGGACGCATATAGTCGGCAAATACCAGGAAGGTGCCGCCAAAGGGGCGAACCCCGCCATGCAGATACATACCGCTCATAATGGCACCCATGGCATGTTCCCGGACACCAAAGCGCATGTTTCTGCCGGACCAGGCTTCTTTCTGGAACACCTCGGCACAGTTCATGTATGTTTTATTGGACGGTGCAAGATCGGCAGATCCGCCCATCAACGCCGGCAGGTTCGGTGCGATGCTGTTGAGCACCTGGCCGGACGCCGCCCGTGTGGCCACAGGCCCATCCTCGGGCTTGAACACAGGGATTTCCTTGTCCCAGCCTTTGGTTAAAAATCCAGAGATGGCGTCCACAAACAGATTGGCGTCTTCGGGGTACAGGGTCTTGAATTTTGTGAACACTTCCTGCCAGTTTTTCTCGGACTGTACTCCGTATGCCAGCGCCTTGCGCGTGTTTTCCAGCACTTCTTCGGGCACATAAAAATCCTCATCTTCGGGCAGGCCGTAGAATTTTTTCACCACCTTGATCTCTTCTGCACCCAGTGGAGAACCGTGGGCATCGGGTGAATCCTGTTTGCTTGGACTGCCGTAGGCAATATGGGTGGAAACCTTAACCAGCGAAGGCCTGGACACGGCGTCCTTGGCGGACTGAATCGCTTTTTCAATGGCACCCAGATCGTTACCGTCGGCCACCTCAACCACATGCCAGTTCATGGCCTCGAATTTGGCCCGGGTGTTTTCGGTAAATGTAATGCTGGTTTTGCCTTCAATGGTGATTTCATTGTCATCATAGATGAGGATCAAACGGCCAAGCCCCAGATGTCCGGCCAGGGAAACGGCCTCCATGGCCACGCCCTCCATGAGATCCCCGTCGCCGCAGATGGCATAGGTGTAATGATCAATCAAACTCTGGCCACCCTTGTTGAACCGATCCGCCATATGGCGTTCGGCAATGGACATACCCACGGCATTGGCCACGCCCTGTCCAAGGGGGCCGGTGGTGGTTTCCACACCTGCGGTATCCCCGTACTCGGGATGCCCAGGCGTTTTGGAGCCCCACTGTCTGAAATTTTTCAAATCATCCAGGGTCAGGCCGTAGCCAAACAGGTATAAAAGAGAGTACAACAAAGAGGAGGCATGCCCGCCGGACAGAACAAAACGATCCCGGTCCACCCAGGACGGATTGGCCGGATTCTGTTTTAGAAAATGTTTGAAAACCACATAGGCGGCAGGTGCCAGGCCCATGGGGGCACCGGGATGCCCGGAATTGGCTTTCTGAACCATGTCCATACAAAGGGCACGGATGGTGTTGACGGTAAGCTGGTCTTTGTTGTTGTTTTCGGCATCAGCCATGGATATCTCTCCTGTAAAAAGTCTAAAAAATTATAAAGCTCTCATATATTCGGGTTTCAACGGAACTTTTCCGTCCAGGGCCTGGGATATAAGTGCAAGCGTTTTTTCTTTGTCCTGGGGCAGATGTGCCCGTATGGGTAAATAATTGGATGCATGGTTGGCGTGAAAAAGGCCGTCCGTCAGATTTGTGGCGGCAATCATGGCACCCAGTTCGGCGAGCATCTCCTCTGCCCCGGGCAGCTGAAACTCACCGCTTTCATACTGGTCATTCAGTTCCGTGCCGGGGATAAGCATCAGGCTTAACGCCCCCACAAAATCAGGGTCCATGGCCGTAAGCACCCGGCCGGTTTCCCGGGCGTGGGCCAAAGAACCCTCGCGACCGCCAAGCCCAAGCAGCACCGTTACAGAGACTTTAATGCCCGCACGTTTAAGCTTTTTTCCCATGGCGATCATTGTATCCGCATCCGCACCCTTTCGGATGGCCGTAAGCACTTTATCGTCGCCGGATTCAAGCCCCATATAAGCGATTTTGAGTCCAAGCTCGCGGAGCTGGGCCAACTGCTCATCGGTTTTCATCTTGATGCTTTTGCTATTGGCGTAAACGCCCACCCGTTCCACCCAGGGCAGCCGGTCCCGGATTCTTTCAAGGATGGGCACCAGGCGTTTCATCGGAAGGATCAGGGCATCGCCATCACACAGAAACAAACGCGTCTGGCGTCGGAAATGCGCCCGGGCAAATTCAATATCTTCAAAAATCACATCATCTTTTTTGATGTCGAACCGTTTCCCCCGGTATGTCCCGCAAAAAGTACATTTATTGTGGGAACAGCCCAATGTGACCTGGAGCAGTATACTGTCCGCCTCGCTGGGAGGCCTGATAACCATACCTTCATAATGCATTGTGTATCCCCTTAAAAATTTAGGCCATTATATTTATCAGGTATGATGCAAAAATTCAATGTATCAACCGCTTAGACAGAACAAGGGAATGTAAAAAAACAAAGCTAATCGGGCAATATTTAAGATGCAGCGCGAAAATGGAACGACAGAATATTCCAAAAATGTTATTTCACAGAACCACTAAAAACATGAATTCATGGATAGAAGCCCGATCCGTTTACACGAAAAAACAGGATTAACCGATTCGTTTCTTTCATGATTCGTTGTGGTACGACATAGATAAAAAACCGGTCTGGCCACGGTCGCCATCAAAAATAAACACCAAAATAGAAAGTTTTGAAATATTTTATGACAATTTTGAATTAAAAAACATCGTTTTTAAAGCCAAATACGTTCCTTATTTAATTTTAAGTTTTTAAAAATCCATCAATAAAAAAATTTATCCGGGGAAAACGTTCTGTTTTTAAACACTCTTTTTTTCGGGCGCGAATCCTGATGATACCGTCATTTTATCCCGAGTCTCTGTGTTGGAATAGTTGTTGCTATTCTTCGATGCCGGCTAGTTATTAACTACAGCTTACGCTGCTTTTCTGTAAAGGAGATAGACATTGGAAGATGATAAAATGAAAACTGAAAAAAAAGAACTGGGTCGACGTGACTTCCTTAAATATACCGGCGCACTTGGCGTAGCCATGGCCATGACAAAGGGGTTGCCGTCAAATGCAGAGGCCGTGGAAATAAAACGCTGGGACATGGCAGACAAAGTCCACATCCTTGGGTGCAATGAAATGACCTCAACGGCCGGATATTGGGACAATTCAGAAAAACCTGCACTGGTCATCAAATCCGGTGAGGTGGTCCACATAGAAACAAGCACCCACCTGGGGGGCAAAATGATTCCCGGCGCAACGATTGAGGATTGGGAAAACTGGTACAAAGAGGTCATTGACCGGACACAAGAGACATATTTTTACCCTGATGCGGAGACCGGTGCAAAAAAAATAAAAAAAGGGGCGGGCCATCACAATCTAACCGGTCCTGTTTATGTTGAGGGCGCCAAACCGGGAGATATCCTTCAAGTAGAAATCCTCGACATCGATCCCGGGGCATACGGTTTTAATTTGAATCCGTCCACAGATTTCATGAAGCTTGGCATACTCGCAGACGAATATGAAGAGGGGGCTGTGCGCTGGTACTCCATTGACGGCAAAAAGAAAACCTATAACTTCCAGCCGGGTATTGAAATTCCGGTGCGGCCGTTCCCCGGCACCCTTGGCGTTGCCCTGCCCCAACCCGGCATGTGGAGCAATGTCCCCCCGGGCCGCCATGGCGGAAACATGGACAATAAGGAACTTGTGCCCGGCACGGTGCTCTACCTGCCGGTTCACACCGAAGGTGCCAATCTTAAAACCGGCGATGCCCACATTGCCCAGGGCAATGGCGAAGTAAACTTAAATGCCCTTGAAGGCTTATTTAAGAACATTACGCTGCGAATCACACGCCGTCGTGACCTGAAAAAACTGTTAGACTGGCCCATGCTTTCAACACCCACCCACTGGATCACCATGGGATTTCACACGGATCTTTATGAATCCTGCCGGATGGCAACCCGTAAAGCCATCGATTTCTTACACGGTTACTATGGCATGGATAAAATGGAAGCCTATGCTTTCTGTAGCCAGGCCGTTGATTTGAGTGTCACACAGCTGGTTGACTATACCAAAGGTATTCACGCAAGTATTCCAAAAGCGTGCTTTGTCGGTGAACAGTATGCCGAGCGCAACACCCTGCTGATCTCTCAATTATAACCGTTAAGGCCCATGATCAGAATTAAATCTGCCACAGATACGCTGGATTTTAAGTCACCATCAAGGCACGCCGAGGATGACTTAAAAGACAAGTAGATGGGCGATTTTATTTTGATCATGGACCTAATGACCGCAGATACCCATCTGCGGTCCTAACATAATAAAAAAGGAAGGCAACCCATGGCACTGATCAACAAGTGTGACATTACCTGTAGATGCGGCGAACGCTTTACCGCAGAATATGTCAGTTATGTTTTTGCCGACATAGATCCCGAGCTTAAAGACGCAATATTAAAAGACCATTTCAACTGCGCAGTCTGCCCCCAATGCGGGATGACTTTTTTTCAGGAACACCCCTTTATCTATCGGGATGAAGCAAACAAACTGTGGATCGAGGTCGGATACCCCCCAAATGCCGCAAAAGGCAAAGATATTCCTGCCATCCAGGGGCACTACCTTGAAGGCCAGGAGAACTATCGGCAATTCAAGGTAGCTGATCGTGCGGCCCTGATCGCCGTATTATTCGCTGAAGACCCTGAATTTAAAAAAATATCATCCCGGCTTGACGAAAACGAACCTGTCTTTATTGCACCCCAAAAAGGCGACATACCGGTGGTGCTTTTTTATGAGTACCAGGGCCTGCAACTGGGTCAACGATTGCATGCAAGCCATCATGATGGAAAGCCTGACACCTGGGTCAGCAATTACTGCACGGCACTTGCCGTTCACAATCTTTTCAATTCCCGGCTTAAACCTGCAGATGCCGAAAGATGGAACGCGGTATGGCAAACGATAAAACATGTTGCCGCTTCCGGAATATACGAAGACTTTGCCGTTTCTTTTGCGGATTTCATGGATGACGCCAAGGCGTTTAGCGGCAACTGGCCTTTACAAAGCCAATTTTTTACCTCACTGGGGTCTGCAATATTCAACAGCGGTCATTATTTTGCAGCAAGTTTTGCAGAACTGGAAAGTGCACTTCAAGCGGAACAGGCACAGCCGGCATAAACGAAGAAACGCCACATGTTTAAATGGCGCTGCATGTTTTTTAAATATCCTTTTTATGCTGGTCTATGCAAAAAGCTTGATTAAGCCCATGAAGTTACCTAAAACTTGATAAGTCTTTGCGTTTAAAATAAAACTTGTCCGGTTCCGACATCCCTTGGCGGATTCAGCCGGCCCACAGATTGGACTTAAATGAAATGAGTGATGCCCGCCACACACCCAACCGCTGGAGAATCGCCGTCTTTGGAACCCTGTTGCAGGTCTGTCTGGGCACGGTTTACGCCTGGAGTTTTTTTCAAAAACCGTTGGTTGCCGCCTACGGCTGGAGCAACAGCCAGGTCGCCTGGACATTCAGTACGGCCATCTGCTGCCTGGGCCTGGCCGCGGCCTGGGGCGGCATGAATCTGTCGAAAATCGGACCGCGCAAACTGGCCATGGCCGGAGGGGTGCTATTTGGTGCCGGATATCTGGTGGCTGCCCTGGCTTTAAACATGCACAATCTGGTGCTGCTCTACATCGGTTACGGTTTTATCGGCGGTGCAGGGCTTGGCCTGGGTTACGTCACCCCGGTGGCTACAGTGGCCAAGTGGTTTCCCGACAAAAAGGGGTTTGTCACGGGTATGGTTGTCATGGGCTTTGGCTTCGGTGCCCTGGTCATGTCCAAGCTCATTGCACCGACCCTGATGACAAGCTTTGACCATAATCTGGTGCAGGTTTTTTTCTGGATCGGCATTGTCATGCTGATTCTGACCCTGCCTGCCGCTTATAACCTGGTCAACCCGCCCGACGGCTTTATCCCGATGGGATACGTCCCGGCACAACCTGCGGCGTCACACCGGAGTACAGCAGTAACAGGACGGCAATGCGTCCTGTCGGCAAAATTCTTCATGATGTGGATGGTGCTCACCTGTAACGTTTCCGCCGGTATCATGTTTATCGGGTTTCAATCGCCTATGCTACAGGCGTTGCTCAAGGCGTCCTATGCAGCGAAGTATGCGGACCCGGCGGCTTTGGCAGCAGCCCTGGCCGGTGCCGGAGCGACCTTGATTGCAATCAGCTCCGTGTTTAATGGCGTGGGCCGTTTTTTCTGGGGCAGCCTGTCCGACAAAATCGGCCGGACCAATGCATTCCGCCTGCTGGTGGGCAGCCAGATCGCCATATTCATCGCTCTGATTTACATCAAATCACCCTGGATTTTCGGGGCCCTGGTCTGTTATGTACTGCTCTGCTATGGCGGGGGATTCGGAGCTATGCCGGCCTTTGTCCTGGATGTATTCGGCCCGGTTCAAATGCCCGTGGTCTATGGCGTCATCCTCACCGGCTGGTCGGCCGGCGGTATCATCGGCCCCCAACTGGCCGCCATTATCCGTGACCGCTTTCCCGACAATCCCGGCGTCTATACCTACGCCGGTGGCGCAATTCTTTTGGCTCTAGGATTTGCCTTTTCCCTGGCCTTGTCCGACAAGCCCTTTGGGGCCAAGCATTCAGCACCAAATCAGGCTTAAATGATCCGGTTTACGCCCGTGGCAATATTGTAGCAGTAATCTCCTATCTTCTCGAAGTTAGAGACCAACGCGATGAACAGCACCCCGGCATCCACGGAACAGTCACCGGCCCGGAGGCGTTCAATATGCTGGGAACGCATTGCTTCACGCATTTGGTCGATGGTATCTTCCATATTCAAGGCCTCTTCATAAAAGCCTTCCTTTTTTTCCTGCATCTGAGCGATCACCAATTGAAGAAACGACACAGCCTTGTCGGCAATCTTGGCCAGATCCGACTTTGCCTGGTCACTGAATCCGATCTCGTTGTGATAAATCCGTTCGATGGTTTTGGAGACATTTTCCATGGAGTCCCCGATCCGTTCAATATTATTTGTGATCCGCATCATCTCCGAGATTTCTTTGGCCTCGGGCTCATTGACATCCCCCTGGTAGATGGTGGTCAAATATGTGATGATGATCTTTTGGGCTTCGTCCAAATGCGTTTCCACCATCTCTCGTTCCCCGAGAATATCATCATCCGGTTTTTCTATGCAGGAGGCGATGTTTTTCAGGGACACCAAGACAAATTGAGCATTGTTGATGATCTCCCCTTTGACCTGAGCCAGGGCCGCGATGGGGGAATCGATGAAGTTGGCATCAAACGTGGGAAGCTGATACCGTTCTTCGGATTTTTTGGGCTTTGGTGAAATCAGCATGGTCAGTTGAACCAGCCTGGGCAAAAAGATTAAAAAGACAACGGCATTGATAACGTTAAAGATGGTATGGCCGTTGGCAATGTAGCGGGAAGTATTGATATACTCATTGTTCACCATCATGTCCACAGGCCCCGCCCCCAGTTTCAAGGTAACGGTTTTAACCGCCGTTATAAAAAAGGGAAATATCAGGAGAATGATGCCCACCCCCACCACATTGAAAATGGTATGGGCATTGGCTGTTCTGTGGGCGTCCGGATTTTTTGAACCGATGGTGGCCAATTGGGCTGTCACGGTGGTGCCGATGTTTTCGCCCAGCACCAGGGCCATTGCCGTGGGAAAGGTCAGCAGCCCCGAAGTTGCCAGGGCCATGGTCAGACCCACCGTGGCCGAGGAAGACTGCACCATGATGGTTAAGAGGGTCCCCATTGAAACACAGAGCAGGATACCGCCCATGGTTTCGGTGGAAAAGGTGGTAAAAAAAGAGATGAACTGGGGATCGGACTTGATGGGCGTCAGCCCTTGTTTCATTACTTCCATGCCGTAAAACAGTATACCGAAGCCAAGAATAATGTCCCCGATATAACGGTAGGTCCGTTTTTTGGAAAAATATTTGAGTCCCACCCCGAGGGCCACGGCCGGAAGTGCTGCCTCTGTAAGCTTAAAGGCGATCATCTGCCCCGTGATGGTGGTTCCGATATTCGCACCGATGACCACCCCTACCGCCTGTTCGATGGACATGATGCCGGCACTTACAAATCCGATAAGCATCACCGTGGTTGCCGACGATGACTGAACCATAGCCGTTACCCCGGCCCCGGTTAAGCATCCCATGATACGGTTTGAGGAGATGGCTTCGAGAATCCGCCGGATTTTTTGGCCGGCCGTGGCCTGAAGCCCCTCTGTCATGGTCTTCATCCCCAGGATAAAAAGGCCCAATCCCCCCAGAGTTTCAATTAAAATTCCTACAATATCCACTGTGTTACGCCTTCTTAATCAGGTATATGTTTGGCTAACAAAATCTTAACAAATATCTAACAAATGCAGGTCTTATATCTTAACTGCCGGAAATTTTCAATAACGGCCGTGGGCTGACCCGACCCATCAGCACCCAGGCGTATCCCACAGCAAAACAAGAAAGAAACGCATCGTCCCTTTCATATAAAAACTTGTGACGTCTGTCAGGTAGAAGTGTGCTCCGGTCATCGGATTGGCTAACTATTTAAAATCAGTTTACAAATTACACGTCAGATAATACAATTTAAACATTCTAAAAATTAGATCTCTTGTGTTTACATATTTTACAGGTAAATTATGACGACACTATCAAATCTCAGAATCAGTGAAGCGTTAAAATCCGAGATGCAAAAAACCCGGGAAAAAACGGGTTTAAAGCAGGAAGATTTTATATCCATCATGTTGGCGCGATTTAAAGAGAGCCAGACAGAGATCGACACTGCATCACCGATATACAAAGAATTGACCAAGGTAAAACGATTTTTTGCACAGAGTGAACGTTTGGTGGCTAATTTTATGGAATCAGCTGCCAACGATAAAATACATGCTGAAGAGAAAACCCTGGAAGTGATAGATGCGGCCCGAAAAAAAATTGCCGAACTGGAAGAACAAATTCAAAATTTAAAAGGGCTGAATCAAGGCCATGAAAATAAAATTTCAGAACAAGAGGAAATTATCTCAGATTTCCGGGAAAAAGCAAAAAAACTCAAGGCACTCAAAGATGGCTGGTCCGAAAAAGAAACAAAACTTAACACCCGCATAACTCAATTAGAGGCTCAAGCAAAAGCATCTCTGGATTTAAAGAATGAAATTCTGGAAAAAGAGACAGTTGCAGCGGATCATATTAATAAGATATCTGAACTGAAACAAAAACTTGTCCTGGCCAATCAACGATCTGAATCGGATCAAGCCCTCATTAAAGATCTAAAAAACCGGGTTGATACCCTTCAATGTGACATCGCCAGCCTGGAAGAAAAGTTAACAAAAGCCCAAACCACGCTTTCTGCTGAAAAATTAGCCTGCACAAAAAAAAATGATAAAATTCAGACAGCAAACGCTGAAGAATATGACCTGTTAACCAGTGTGCTATCCCCCCTGGAAGAAGACGTTATAGATCTTGAGAGTCGGCGATTTAAGCGTAAAATGGTTCCTCTTGAAATTGATGTTTTAGTCGAGGGCCGGTTGATTAAGACCAATATGAAAGATATCAGCGCCAGTGGCGTTTTAGTGAAAGCAAAAGAAAACATCGAAAAAAATAAAAAGGCCAAAATGGTATTTTCCATACCCGGCATGGAAAAACCCCTCAAACTGAAAGGACGAGTGGTTCGTTCAACGAAAAATGGCATTGCCATAGAGTTTGATGACAAGTCGCAAGAGTTTCGATCCTTTCTTAATCATAAAATTTGGCCGCCAGAGCATAATTAATGACACCATCTGTCGCCCGGGCCTGTATCTAAACAGCATTCAATAACTGGAGTCCTGCTGGAGGATCATTTCAAATTTACACTGGGTTTAAAGCCTAATTCACAACCAATGGCAGTCCCTCCAGGGCCTTATAAAAATATCCGGCCATAATCTCATAGCCCTTGTCATTGGGATGGATGGAATCACTCATGAATTCGGAATGCCCGAACAGGCCTTCAAGAATATTGGGGATCAGCACCGAACCGGTCTGCCGGGCAAGGGAGTCATACATCTTGGCATAACCTTTGCCGTACAGGGGGATATCTATTCCCCCCAGAACCACCATGGCCCCGCCGGCCTGGATGAGCTGGATAATTTCGGCCAAATTTGCCCGGGCCGTATCCACGTTCACCCGGTTTTTCAGATCATTGCCGCCCAGGGTAATGAGCACCACATCGGGTTCATAGTCCAGCACATCATCTTCGAGCCGTGCCAGACCGGCCGCTGTGGTATCTCCCGACACCCCGGAATTGATAATCTCAAGACCGGTCATCTCTGCCAGCCGGGACGGATAATCGTTTCCTTTACCGGCACCCACGCCCCGGGTCAGACTGTCACCAAAACAGACAACGCGTGATACAGTTGCAGGCACATTTTTTATTTCATACGCTTTTTCCCCGGCCCAGAACCGATATCCCAAAACACCTGCAACAACTATCGCCAGAACAATAAGACCTTTTTTCAAAACACCTCCTTATTTGAAAATGGTTCGCACATATACCGCAGCGCCGATGTGGCGTATAAAAACTGTGTATTGACCGGCATTATCTGCCCGGATACAGAATAGATATCAAGAATAGACTATCACGCCAACCGTTTGATTATTTTCAAAAAAGATTAAAAATTCAAGCGCTTTTTCATTTCCTTACGACCCGGGTGCTGTCCCCATGGGATTGTCAATCATAGGCAAATTTTCGGGTCTGTGATATATATTCGGCATGAAGCCTATGATTGATATTTTTGGTATGACGCTGGATCAGTTGATCCAGACCCTGCGAAAGGACTACGGCAAGGGGCCGTTTCATGCCGAAGCGCTCTACCGGGAAGTGTTTAAAAACGGCGGGAAAGATATAGGCAATGCCCCGGAATTCAAAAACTCTCTAAAATTTTGGACTGAACTTGAACCTGCGCTGGTGCCGGTATCCGGCAATGTGGAAGAAACCTTCAAAGATGATGACCTGGTCAAGTTTATCACCCGGTTTTCCGATGGCCTGAAAATTGAATCCGTGATCATCCCCATGACCCGGCACAATACCCTGTGCGTCTCAAGCCAGGTGGGGTGCAAAATGGGGTGCAAATTCTGCCAGACCGCCCGCATGGGATTCAAGCGCAGCCTGTCCGCATCCGAAATTGTGGGCCAGGTGTTTAATGCCCGGCATATTCTGGGTTACGATATAAAAAACATTGTATTCATGGGTATGGGGGAACCGTTTGACAACTTTGATGCGCTGATGACCGCCATCAACCTGCTCAACTGCCAGAAAGGCTCGGATATTGCTCTGCGCCACATGACCATTTCCACCTGCGGTGTGGTGCCGGGGATTGAGCGCCTGGCCCAGATGAATATGCCCAATATCCGCTTGGCCGTTTCCATAAACGGGCCGGACGATGCCACCCGCTCCGCCCTGATGCCGGTGAACCGGCGCTGGCCCCTTGCAGCACTGAAAAAAAGCCTTGAAGCATATCCCCTGACCCCGAGAGGCGTCTTTCTTTTTGAATATATTTTAATTAAAGGGGTGAACGACACCATGGACCATGCCCAGGCCCTGGCCCAGTTCATTCATCCACTGCCCGTACGATTGAATCTGATTCCATACAATCCTGTAACCGGCTTTGACCATCAGAGCCCCAGCGACGAACAGATGCATGATTTTGCCCAGACGCTCACCGACCAGGGGGTGTTTGTGATCAAAAGATGGAGCAAGGGCAGATCGGTCAGCGCCGGATGCGGCCAGCTGGGAAAAATTTGACGTGGCTTAATTTTGCTGATCATCATGTGGATTTGCCATGTAATTTGTTGCATTTCAGGAATATTATTCTATATAATCATATCGTCTACAAAATCTGGACATTAACGTCATGACATAAGTTCGCATTCCATACCCCAATAAAAGGAATTAGAAGGGATATGAGCTACCGTGAATCCAACTCCCAGGCCGGGGAATTTTTAAGGCTTACCCTCGGTTTTTTAGCACAGCACAACCTGGCTGCAACCCCTGTAAATTATACGGTCTGGTACGAATATGCGTCCGGAAAAAATCCGAAGTTACGGCACGCCATTAACCAGATGATTGAAAAGAATCTGCCTTTAAACAACAATAACGTTGAAACCCTTTACCAAAGATTCATATCCGACGGAAACCGGGTGGTAGTTTCACGTCTTTTAACCAAACTGCACCTCATGCTCCGGGAGATCACCACCTATGTGGTGGAAACCGAAGGAGACCTATCCTCCCATGGCCATACCCTTGACACCCTGGCTGAGCAGATAAAAGACATCCACGATATTGACGGCGTCAAAGAACTCATCGACCAGATGCTGGACACCACAAGATCCATCATCCAATCAGGCTCACGCCTGCATACACGGATGAAAGTATCTTCCGAAGACCTGAAACAGCTGCACAAAGAACTGGAAATTTCCCAAAAGGAGGCCCGGACGGATTCCCTGACCAAACTGACCAACCGCAGGGGACTTGAAAAAAGACTGGAAATCGAACGCATCCGGGCCCGCCAGAATAACGCGCCTTTTTCCGTGGTCATGCTGGATATTGACCATTTTAAAGTCGTGAATGATACCTTTGGGCACCTTGTGGGGGACAGCCTGCTCAAAGGATTTGCCGAGATCCTTTCCAACCTGGTGCGCCGCAATGATCTGGCGGCACGGTATGGAGGAGAAGAATTTTTGCTTCTCCTGCCCGAGACAGATGTTGAAGGCGCGTATGCCGTTGCTGAAAAAGTCAGAAAAATTCTATGCAAAAAAGAGTGGACCATCAAGGAGTCGGGCAAGCGTATCGGACAGATCAAAGCATCCATGGGGATTGCCCAGTACAAGCTTGGCGAAACCCAAAATGAGGTGATCGTCCGGGCCGATGAAGCCATGTACCATGCCAAAAGCACCGGCAGAGACCGAATTGTTATCCACTCAGACCTGAATTATAGTACCACCCAAGGATAAAACCCAAGAGATGATTGAGGAAGATATATATTCGAATTTAGCGACCATTCCCATTACACTGGATGCATTCACCTGGCACTCCGCGCCAGATTTGATCAACATCCCAAACTGGCCGACAGACTTAAACGCAGTAAAGGCACATTGTACGATCATTCGGCATCGGATGATTTCTGGGGTTTCGGCGCCAATGCCACGGGTAAAATATTAATGAAAATCCGGGAGGAGTTGCAATCCACAAACTGATTGAATGTTAACCACTGAAATCACGGAATTTTATCTTCCGTGTCTTCCGTGCATTCCGTGGTTAAATTTTTTCATAAAAATAAGGAGGCAGGAAAATGGACACAGCCGAACTGCTTAAACCGTTTAAGGATAACAACAAACGGATCACCGTTTTAACCGGCGCCGGAATTTCCGCAGAAAGCGGCATTCCGACATTCCGGGGACCTGAAGGATACTGGACCGTGGGGTCAAGGGAATACCGGCCCGAACAGATGGCCACCCACAGCATGTTTTCCCAAAATCCCTGGGAAGTCTGGGCCTGGTATCTTTACCGGCATACCGTGTGTAAAAACGCAGAACCCAATTCAGGCCACCACGCCATTGTTAAAATGGAAGAGATTTTCAAAGACAGATTCTGCCTGGTCACCCAGAATGTGGACGGCCTTCATTTGCGGGCCGGCAACAGCATTGACCGGACCTACCAGATCCATGGCAACCTCAACTATATGCGGTGCTCAGGAGAATGCACCCCAAGGCTTTTTGACTTTCCGGAAGGCATGCCGGACAAGCAAAAAGACCAGCCGGTCACCGAGGAGGAAAAAGAGCTGCTGACCTGCGCCAGATGCAACAGCATTACCCGCCCCCATGTGCTCTGGTTTGACGAATGTTACAACGAAACCTGGTACAAGGCCGAATCCGCCATGGGGTGGGCCACGTCCACCGATCTGCTCCTGGTGGTGGGCACGGCCGGGGCCACCAATCTCCCCATGCAGATCGGCATGATGGTGGCCAGAAATCCCGAAGCGGTTATTGTGGACATCAACCCCAGCGACAATCCCTTCAGGCAGTTTGCCGCCCGGCACGACCGGGGTATTGTTCTGGATGGCACCGGCGGGCAGTATTTACCCGAACTGCTCTCCCTGTGGGAAGCATAAGAGATCCACGTTTTTGTGTGGGCTGGGCCCGGGCATTGATAGCCCCGGTCAGCCCACGGCTTTTATCTGAAGTTGAAGGCTTGGTCGAGAACCTTAAGGGTGGTGGGATTGACGTTAAGCCGGCCAAGGTCTTCTCTGGAGATCCATCCGACATCCAGGGCATCATCCCCGGCAGCGGGCTCGCCGCTGATATAAGTTGCCCCAAGGTCCACAATATAATAGTGGAACCGGACCCGATCCTCGCCATCCCTGTGAATGGATTCAAATGAAAATACGGGGTCTCCGGCCTCAATAACAATTCCGGTTTCCTCCAATATTTCCCTTTCCGCCGCGGTTTTAAGGGTTTCTCCCAATTCCACACTGCCCCCGGGAATCGCCCAGACGCCCTGGGCCGGGGGATTGCCCCGTTTGACCAATAATACCCTGTCGTCCTTGAAGACAACCGCACCCACAGCAAGGGCGGGGCGGACAGGATATTCTCTATGCTTTTCGGCAGGTGAACAGTTCATCTTTGGTTCTCCATTATAAAATTCAACATATCCCCTGCCAGTTTTCCGGGGCATTCCAAATGGGGAATATGACCATATTCCTCATAGATATGAACCCGCGCATTGGGAAGCAATTCTTGTACAAAGGGCGCTGTCTGCCAAGGCAAAAGAGAATCATGGCGACCCCAGAACAGCATGACCGGCATGGTGAGATCTTTGCACAGATGGTTTAAAGAGGCCTGTTCCAAAGAAACTTTGCCGGACTTTATTGACTCCATGTCCACCAGTTCATCAAATATTTTAGCAAGCCACTCCCGGTCCCCGATACCCTTTAAAATCATATACTCTTTGACACAGGTAGGCAGCGGCGGACTTTTCCTGAAAAGCCTGGATTGTAAATTTTCAAAATCCTGGGGGGATCTGACATGGAAAATATTGGACCCGGCCAGGACCTCATCATAAATAGAGGGGTTGTCGGGCACGTAAAACCCGGCTGTACCCACCAAAGAGAGTGTTTTTACTCTGGCGGGAAATCGGGCTGCAAACTTTACGGCAATGGCCCCGCCCATGGACGAGCCGGCCAGATGAAAGGAGTCCAGACCGGTTTGCCGAAGAAACCGGTCCAGCCACCCAACGTAATTATCCAGACTATAAACCAGGTTCGGATCCATACCGGAATTTCCAAACCCCGGCAAATCGGGTATCACAAGATCCAGCTTTTCTTTTAAAGATTGTGCAACAAAATAAAAGCTCTCTTTTCTGTCCCCAAAGCCGTGAATCAGAACCAGTGTCTCTTTTTTATCCGATCCGATATGCGCCCACGCCATACGCGGCGGACCCTGGTGGGTACGAAGATTCACCCCCAGCCGCTTTCCGTTTTTGTTAAGGAAGGCCTCAATCATCGCCTCGCCGGCTTTGGCCTTTGCTCTAAACGTTAGGGATGGTTTAAATGTCATGGATTTATCCTTGATTTTTTGTGCGTCCGGGTATCAGCTCCGTTCTCCATTTAGCACAAAATATCGGTTTCAATCATCTGCTAATTTTCTTTTTTTTCCGTCATGTCCGTCATAAACCGGCTCAAGGCCTGGACGTAGGATTTGGCAGAGGCTGTGATGGTATCATCATCCTCGGCCCTGCCCACCCAGACGGGCGCAGCCAGATTATAGCTGAGTTCATTGCCGTTGCCTGTGAGCACAACCAACGCTTCCGCCGCTGAAGAGTGGGTGCGTCCGCGGTTGCTGGGCTCGTAAACCACGAGTTTGGGTTTCTTTTCACCGAGCCCCAAAACATCGTCAATGGCACTGAATACCGCATTGATGGGCCCGTTTTTGCCCATAAAAGCCTCGCCGATCTTTTTTTCACCGTCAACCACCAGTACCACCTGGGCCTGGCGGACCGTGGAGTTGGCAAACTTGTTGAACGCGTAATCCACAAACTCGATATGATCTTTGCCGGTATACCTGAAATCGTCTCCTATCATACGCAGTTCTTTATCCCCGTATGTAATATCCCGGGACTTGATTACGGGCATGACATGTTCCCGGACAAAACTTTTTTCAAATTCGAAGCCGAGCTCATCAAGTCTGGCGGTCACGCCGCCTACCCCGGTCAGCTTGGTGATCTGGTGGGTGTTGCCGGTCCAGCCGATGTCCTCGGGAGCGCAGGGCAAGTAAATATTTTCCCCAATGGCCTTGCCTTTTTTGTCACCGTCGGAATGAACCCCTGAGCCATGGCGCAGTGCATTGGGCCCGACCCCCGGCGCATTATATGGAATGGGAATGCAGCTCTCCCTTTCAATGAAACGAGCCACGGCATTGGTTCGTTCAAGTTTAAAGGAGGTGAAAAATCTGCGTTTGTACGCCGGTTTCAGTGACAGGTTCATGATCACCTGTTCCAGCGGGGTATTGCCGGCCCGTTCTCCCAAAGAGTACCAGGTACCTTCCACCTGCCGGATGCCCTCTTTAACCGCAGCAAGGGTATCGGCCACACTGACACCGTAATCATTGTGAGCGTGGAAACTTAAGATGACGTCATCGGTGCCTTCCACAAGCATTTTAAAGTACCGGATGGCTTCCTGGATTTCAATTTCAATGCCCTTGGCCACGGTATGGGGAATATTGATCACGTCGGCCCCCGCCTTGATTGCATGGCCATAGATCTTAGAGATATACTCCTGTAGAAAATTATATTCCGGGTTCAGGGACTGGGACAAGGCCAGGATGGTGTTCTGGGCTGAAAATTCCACCCGGCCCTTACCGCCCATCAACTCCTTTGCATAGGCCACGGCCCTGGAGGCTTTTTCAATCTGTTCATTGGGATCTGCCTTGTACGCCCGGATGGAAGCTTCATCAATGTTCAGGGTGAACACATGGATGGTGGGATTGGGGTTATTTTCCAGAGCATGCCATGTCCGCTTGATATTTTCAAGGTCCATGGTGGTCAGTCCGCAGATGTGGGGCCCTTCCACGGTATCGGCAATCTTTTTGACCGTATCAAACTCCAGGGGGGTGGAACTTGGAAAGCCCACTTCTATGGTGCTGACACCGGTGTCTGACAGGAATTGGGCAATTTTAAATTTTGAATCCCCTTTAAAGGTTACCCCGCCCTGCTCGCCGTCGCGCAGGGTGGTGTCAAATATTTCAACTTCCTGTCTGGCCTCGTCTGGGATCTGGGTTTGGTCCAATACCCATACGCCGCTCTCATCTTTTTTAATCGCCATGTTCTTCCCCTTTATTACAATTTATTATTTGGATAAAAATAAAAAAGCCGTTATCTGCCCGGCAGGGGCTGATAACGGCTTTTGATTTCACTTATGAATATTATGCCACTACGAGCCCCTTCGCCTGGAGGTGTTTAGAACCACCTCCTCGATAAGAAGTAGAGCCTGTAGTAGGGTAATAAAATTCATCATTGTTTATTCACTTTAATTAAAGTTAATTTATTATATATAAAACAAGTGAAGTCAAGAAAAAAATGGCGCGGTTCACATATATGACAGATTAACGAACTGATTTATTTCGTATTTTATGCCGGTATTTGGCCCCAAAAGATCGGAATAAAGGATGCAGCCAATACCACGGAACCTATAAAATTGACCGACGCCCTTTAAAAGGGCACATCTTCATCATCTAAATCATCAGGGCCATAAGGCATCATCTCATTCATTAAATCAAAAAAGACCCCCAAAGATTCAGATAAATTTTTTATAATCCGGCTGTGAGCCTCCTTTTCACTAAGATCTTTTGTCTTGGACATTGCTTTCAATTCAGCGCCCAGTTCTTTTGTCAATCCCGTCATAATTGCATCTGGATCCATTAATTTCTCCTCCTGTATTGATCATTAAATATTTATTATTCCATGCTCTTGCTTTAATTTTATTAAAAAGAAGATTAACTTGCCTGATGTCCGAATAGCAAGGAAGAATTTCAACTATTGCACTATGTTTTTTACAAAACATTGTCCGTCCAGTTTGGTGCAATTTTTGGTAAATTAAAAGCACGCTTACAGAGTTTAACAAATAAGCTCCAGAAGTTCTTTTTCGGAAAGCCGGGCATCTGAAAGGCTTTTGTGACCAAGAACCGCTTTTCCCATGGCCTGTTTTTTGGCCTGGAGACGGCTGATATTTTCCTCCACCGAATTTCTGGTGATGAACCGGTAGACGGTTACCGGGTTTTCCTGGCCGATTCGGTAGCTTCTGTCCACGGCCTGATTTTCCACGGCCGGATTCCACCAGGGATCCAGCAAAAAGACGTATCCGGCTTCGGTCAGGTTTAAGCCCACACCTCCGGCCTTTAGGGAGATGAGAAACGCACAGGGATCAGGGCTTTGTTTAAACCCCTGGATCTGCGCCTGCCGCTTTTGTGTGCGGCCATACAGGGTAAAGCGTTTGATACCGTGGGCTCCAAACATTTGATCCACCAGATCCAGAAGGGATACAAACTGCGAAAAAATCAGTATTTTATAGCCACTTTCAATAATTTCCCGGGCGGTTTCCAGGACCAGTTCAAATTTCTGACTTGATTTTTCCGGCCGGATACCGGTGCCCGGAGACGTTCCGGCCACCAGGGCCGGGTGACAGGCTGCCTGTCTCAGCCTGAGAAGCAGGGTTAAAATCTGCATGGTCCGGGAATCATTACGTTCCGGATCTTCTGATAGTTTGCGTTTCCCTGCATTGAGGATATTATCGTAGCAGGCACGCTGGTCCTTGCTGAAACCGCAGTACAGGGTGATTTCGGTTTTGGGCGGCAGTTCCGTGCACACCTGTTGCTTCATTCTTCGCAGGATAAAGGGGGCGGTAAGAATTCTCAGCCGGTTCAAGCTGTCCTGATCCCGGCCGTCATACGCTTTTTCAAATGATGCCTGATCCCCTAAAAAACCCGACATGAGAAAATCAAACTGGCTCCATAAATCAAGGGGCCTGTTTTCAATGGGGGTGCCGGTCAACGATAACCGGTTTGCCGCATTTAACCGTTTTACGGATCTGGATATCTGTGACTTGGGGTTCTTTATGGCCTGGGCCTCGTCCAAAACCACCAGGTCCCATGGAATCCGGGTCAAATGCGCTTCGTCCTGCCGGACCAGGCCGTAGGATGTGATCACAAGATCCACATCGCAAATCCCGGACAGCAATTTATCCCGGGAATTACCGGCATACACCAGCAAATTCAAGTCAGGCGCAAACCGCCTGGCCTCGGATTCCCAGTTCCACATCAAGGTTTTGGGAACGATCGCCAGGCTTGTGTGACGGCTCCCGGACCGTTCTTTTGCATCCAGGAGAAAGGCCAGGACCTGGATCGTTTTACCCAGCCCCATGTCATCGGCGAGGATGCCGCAGAATCCAAATCCGGCAAGCCCCCGAAGCCAGGCAAATCCAGTCTTCTGGTAGGGTCGCAGTTCGGCCTTCAACGTTTTGGGCACCGTTATCGGTTGATCCGGGAGACATCTGGTTTTCAAGAATCCAAGATATCCGTCAAACGCCTGGTCCCGGACCACGTTTTTCTTGCCCTCAAAAAGCCGGGCAACAAAGGACAGGTCATATGTATCAAACAGGATCTCCTCATCCCCAAAATCCCCGCGAAGTTCAAGGTATTCAAAATCCCCGGCCAGGCCCTTTGGGATAAACCCTTTTAATCCCCCGGGAAGATCAAACCAGGACTGCCCGCAAAGCCAGGCGTCCAGGATATTTTCCATGCCGGTCTGTTTTCCCTGGTAACGGACGGCACCGCCCACAAGGATCTCTTCCCGGGCGGCCCTGATATCCCAGGCCACATCAATATCCAGCACCAGAGGTCGGCCCGACACCTTGAGAACCCCACCCTGCTTTTGGACTTGGTAGAGGATCTTTTCCCTTTTCCTTTCGGGAATGAAGCAATCCTTGGGGGCATGGGACTCAAATAGTGCGCCCTGGCGGTTAAGCATCTCCCGAAATTTCAGTTCCTCATCAAAATTTCGGTGCAGTTCAAGATTGGTTTCATGGTTCAGTAACACCTGCCGTGTGTCTGCCATGGGTAAAACGCCAATGCCTTTGTATTCAAATCCCAGGTCCGCATATTTCAAATCCGGATCAAAATCCAGTACCGGCGTAAAATCGGCATGACGCTCTATTTTTTTAGCTTTGCCCGGAATATTCAATGAGAGCTTGCCGGCATAACGGCTCAACCCCGCCAAAGTGTCGTCAAATTCATCGCGGGGAACGGTCTTTCCCAGGACCAGGTCTTTGATCACGTGCATTGGCAAACCTTTGGGCAATTCATACACCCATGTGCCGGATACGATTCTGACGGGATCGGATGGGGTTGCATAACACGGCGCCTGCATTTTATGTCCGTTCATGGCAAGGAAGGCATCAAAGGCGTTTCCAGAGTCTTTGAATACAATTTCAGGGGTCACTGGCCCAACATACTGAAACCGGAGCAACCGTCCGTCTTGATTGCACAACAGTTGTTTGGCGTTGCAGCGCTCAATGAACATCTTAAGATCGTAGGGTGAAATTCTGAAAAGGGTATACTCCTGATCCGGAGAAAAGAACCGTGCTTCCATCTGTCTGAAATCGGTTTCGGATTTAAAGGCCATGGAAAAAAGTGTTTTGTCCATAATCTTAAATCCCGGACGTTGAAGGTCCCGGGCCGTATACACTTTTTTCGGGCCCGCAGGCTCCCATACATCTTTCTTTTTCCGCCGTTCCTCAATACGCACGGTGAATGCGCTGTTTTTAACTGAACGGTGCTGTTCATAGATAAAGACAATTCCCTGCAATGTGGCACCACCTTTTCAAATTAAAAGTCAGTGGCTTTCTAATTCAGATTTTATTACTATGTCAAATTGATCAATTAAGGTCCATGATCGTTATCAATTTAATTCAGGTATTAATCAAATATGGGTATAGCCTCTGATATTGCAATTATTGTTGTGGCCGGCTTAATCGGCGGCCTTGTGGCCCAGCGGTTAAAACAGCCTTTAATCCTGGGATACATTCTGGTTGGCGTCATGGTGGGTCCGTTTACCGGCGGCGTCACGGTTTCCAATATACACGATATCGAATTATTAGCCGAGATTGGGGTAGCCCTTCTGCTGTTTGCCCTGGGGCTGGAATTCTCCCTCAAAGAACTAAAGCCTGTGGCCAGGATCGCCTTGATCGGCACTCCGATACAGATGCTGCTCTCAATTTTCCTTGGTTTCGGCATCGGTAAACTATTCAAGTGGCCATTTAATGAGTCACTCTGGTTTGGGGGGCTCATTGCCCTGTCCAGTACCATGGTGATTCTTAAAACACTGATGAGCCAGGGGCGCATGGGAACGCTGTCAAGCCGGGTCATGATCGGTATGTTGATTGTTCAGGACCTTGCCATTGTTCCCTTAATGATCATTCTGCCTAAATTAAATGAACTGGAGGCAGGCATCCCCGCCCTTGGGTGGGCCGCAGTCAAGGCAGTGACCTTCCTGGTTCTGATGATTTTCATCGGCACACGGCTCATTCCAAAACTGCTGGCCTATATTGCCAGGCACAATTCAAGGGAGCTGTTCCTGCTGGCGATCACGGCAATGGGCCTGGGCGTGGGATACGGCACCTATTTATTTGGATTATCCTTTGCATTCGGCGCATTTGTGGCCGGCATGGTACTCAGCGAATCCGATTACGGCCACCAAGCATTAAGCGATATTATTCCGTTAAGAGATATTTTTGGGTTGCTTTTCTTTGTATCGGTGGGCATGCTCCTGGATCCGATATTTTTGATTGAGCAGTGGCAGAAAATCCTCATCGTTGTTTTGTGCGTATCCTTAGGCAAAGGGGTCATTTTCAGTCTATTAAGCCGTCTATTCGGGTATGGCAATGTCATTCCCCTGGCTCTGGGATTAAGCATGTTCCAGGTGGGAGAGTTTTCATTTGTTCTGGCCCGGGTCGGTATCAGCACCCAATCCATATCCAACGATCTCTATTCCCTGACACTGGCCACAGCCATTGTCACCATGCTCTTGACACCGCTTGTTTCGGGACTGACCGCGCCGTTGTACGGACTGCGAAAGCGCATGTTTAAAAAAGAGCCGGTTCAGACCATCAATTTACCTGACACAGGCTTGCACGACCATGTGGTCATTGCAGGCGGAGGGCGGATCGGATTTCACATCGGCCAGGTGCTCCAGCGCCTGGACCAGGCCTTTGTCATTATTGAGCTTGATTACCGACGGGTGGGCCAGGTCAAAAGCAAGGGGTTTCCAGTGATTTACGGAGATGTCACCCGTGATGTCGTTCTGGAAGCCGGCAGGGTGAAAGAAGCCAATCTTGTACTCATCACCACACCCAGAATTGATGTCACCGGCGCCGCCTGCCATCAGATTCGCCTTTTAAATCCCACGGTAAATATTGTGGCAAGGGCCGAAGGGATAGAGCAGATGAAGGCCCTGCATGAACAGGGCATACAGGAAGTGGTTCAGCCCGAATTTGAAGCGGGACTCCAGTTTACCCGCCAGGCCTTGCTATATTTAAAAATCCCGCCCACGGATATCCAGAAATATACGGATGCCTTTCGCAGGGAGCTGTATGCCCCGCTTTTCAAAATTTCCAAGGGGGATCAAACTCTGTCACAACTCCAGAAAGCATGTGATCTTCTGGAGTTTAACTGGGTAAAAATCGTGGCCGACAGCCCTGTGATCGGCCGGACAATCAAAGAACTGGATCTTCGAACCAAAACCGGCATATCAATCGTCGGCGTGATGCATGACGGCGAACTGCAAGCCAACCCGAGTGCCGATTATCAATTGAAAGCAGGGGATTTAATTGCTGTCATGGGCAATGTCGAGCAGCTGGAGGATTTCCAAGCGCTGATGTCGCCGCAGCAATAATGACCTTGTCCCGAGCCTAACGATGACGCACTTTGAGGGAAAAAACAAATTTTAATTAACTTGTTGTGGGTCATCCACGACTTTGGAAATCCGGGCACCACCGCCTTTAATTGTCCACAGCAATAATTCCAAAGCAGTTGGATTTTTCCCATGACCTTTGCAAATTTTGGGCTTCCCGCATGTTGTGCAGATCGAACTTATACTCGCCATAAGAAGGGATGTGGTTAATAGATTGCCCTATCCTCCCCGGGGCTTTGAATTTCGGATCTTGAGCTGTAATGTCATAGATCCCCCGGTAAAAATCGTCTACAGAAATAGCGTTCCTGCCTGAGCAACCGGAAACCAGGGTCAGGAGGAAAAGCAGCACGATCAGCATTTTTAAATCAAAAGACATAACCGTTCTCCTTTCTGTTTTTCATAATTTTACGAATCTTCAGAATATTCCAGAATATCACCTGGCTGACAGTCCAAATGATGGCATATTGCCTCAAGCGTAGAGAATCTGATGGCCTTGGCTTTACCTGTTTTCAGGATGGACAGATTTTGCGCTGTAATGCCTATCTTTTCGGCCAGGGTATTGGAGTTGATTTTACGCCTGGCCATTATAACATCCAAATTAATACGAATAGTCAAATCGATCGCCTCCTAAACCGTAAGGCTTTGTTCTTGCTGTAACCGGCAGCCTTCCTGCATCACCCTGGCGATGGTCATCAAAACATATCCCAGGATAAACAACGTGATATCCTTATCGGTTATGCCAAAGGTAATCATATGTTCCCCTGGAGGATGATGAAGGGTCAGGACAACACTTAAAAGGGTATCGGTGATGATACCTGTGACGCCAAGTACAAGAATCGTTCCGGACAGGCGTTTGAGGCAGGTCACGTTTTCAGATTGAAAAATTTTGCCGCACTGATAAAGCCGGAATAGATGAATAAGCGTTGTAATACCGTAAATCACTATGCCAACCGGGATCATGGCAACGGCCAGCCCGGCCAGCCGAATGGGGAGCGGCAAAGGAAGTTGGACAAAATCGGGCAAGATCTCCTGGCTAATCCAGGGCAGTTTATTTATGAACAGCCACATCAAACACGTGGCCAAGGGAATTACCCCACGCCAAATGTAGAGGGCCAATATAATTCTCCGGCTGGATTTCCTGATTAAATCAATGTTCTGGTTTGTATCGGTGGTGTGACGGATTTCCATGGTTGCTATCTCCTTTTTGATATTTGATTCGTGACTGTTCCTTTTTACTATTTCAAAAATTGAAAAACAACAAAAAAATATCGATAAACAATAAAAATCAACCGATAGTCGTTAAAGATCATAAGATTCGAAACGACGTTTCATTTTTAGGCGCACACAGGAGGAATGAGGCCGGACAGGATAAAAGATAATAGCCATCCCCATGCATATTTTGGTATCATCGGTGGCGGTCGGGCACTAAATATGTTTTTCGAAAATTATTGATAAGGAACAGTGCGATGAAACAAAACATTTATGACAATCCGGAGTTTTATGAACATTACATGGCACTTCGGGCAAACGAAAGCGGTCTCAATGCCGCAGTTGAAGAACCGGCTATTTACAGCCTTCTACCGCCTCTTGACGGACTTGGCATCCTGGACATCGGCTGCGGTTTTGGGAAATTTGCCTCCTATTGTCTTGGAGAAAACGCCGCATCTATTCTGGGCACGGATATATCCGAAAACATGATTGCAGAAGCAAAAAAACGCATAAAAGACCCAAGGGCTGATTTTGTACAGATTGCCGCAGAGGATCTTGATGTGGACCAGGGATCATTTGATTTGGCGGTTTCGTCAATGTGTTTTCATTATGTAAAGGATATCCGACCGGTATTCGAGACCGTTGCGATGTCTCTCAGAGAAGGCGGCCATTTTATTTTTTCTGTGGAACACCCGATCTGCACATCGTTGCTCAGGGGATGGTGCAGCCTGGATGATGGAACCAAAATACACTGGCCCGTTGATGACTATAAAAAGGAGACCCTGCGGGTGTCCCGTTGGTTTGTTGATGGTGTTAAAAAATACCATCGGACCGTTGAAACATACATCAACACACTGATCGACGCCGGTTTTTCAATTCAAAGACTCTTTGAACCCGGGCCGTCTCCCGATGCCGTCGCTGACAGACCTGATCTTTTAGATCATTTGAGACGTCCGCCGGTTCTTGTATTGGCCGGGGTAAAATGCAGCCGCATTCAAAGGTGTAAGCCGGCTATTCATCGTCAGCAATGAGCCGTTCAAACATTATTTATACCGATCGACGTCTGAACAACCAGGCTGCCAGGGGAAGGGCAACGCCCGCCATGATCAGCAGCGGCCAGATCTGGGGCCAGACCGTGGCAAGATCCGCCCCCTCAAGAAATATTCTGCGAAGTGCTGTGATGATGTGACGCACCGGATTGAGCATGTCTGCCTGCTGAAGCCAGATGGGCATGTTTTCCACAGGCGTGGCAAGCCCTGATAAGGTGATTGCAGGCATCAAAAATAAAAATGCGCCCAAAAGCCCCTGCTGCATGGTGGTGGACAAAGACGACACCAGCAGTCCGATGCCCACAATGGTGATGATAAAGCACAACAATGAAACCATCAGCGCACTGACCGTTCCCCGGAAGGGGATGTGAAACCAGATGACTGCGCCGCCGGCAAAGATCAGGGCGTCCAGCATACCAAATAGTATGCCGGGTATGGATTTGCCCACCAGGATTTCCACCGGACTGAACGGGGCCACCAGAAGCTGGTCAAAGGTACCGAACTCCCTTTCCCTGGCAACGGAAAGGCTGGTGAGAATCATCACCACCACAGTGCTGATAACCCCGCCAAGGGCTGAGACCATGAACCACCGGCTGCTCAGGTTTTCGTTGAACCAGGCCCGTTCCACCAGGGCCAGGCCGGGCCCGTTCGCCTGGACGATGCCTTCTTCCAAAAGGGTTTTATTAAAATTTTCCACAATGGTGCCCAGATATCCAATGGCAATCATGGCCACATTGGGACTTGTGCCGTCGGCGATGACCTGAATATCTACAGGACGGCCGGACCGCAGATCTTCCTCAAACTGCGATCCGATATGAATCACCACCCGGGCTTTTTTGTTATCAATGGTCTCTTTCACCTGGCCGTCATCTTCAAGATATCCTGTCAGCCTGAATCTTCCTGACCCTTCAACGTCTGCCAGAAAAGCCCTGGAGAGCACCGACCGGCTTTGGTCAAACACAGCATACCGGATATTTTCCAGGTCAAAGGTGGCGCCATAGCTGAAGACAAAAAACTGGATAATGGGCGGCCCAATCACCACAAAACGGCTTTTGGGGTCCTTCATGATGGTGAGAAGCTCCTTTAATATCAGGGCGGTCAAACGTCTTAAAGTCTGCATGTTTACTCCAGTCGCTTTGATATTTTGCGAAACGCCAGCCCCAGAAACAAAAACGCCATGAATGCCAGCACCAGGGCATTGGGCAGGAGCACAGGCCAGACATCTCCTGCGGCAAACAGGGTATGGGCAATGGTCACAAAATACCGGGCCGGGAAAAGATAGCTGAGCATCTGAATGGCTTTCGGTGTGGATTCAAGATCAAATATCAGGCCGGAAAGAAAAAATGCCGGCAGATACCCGGCCATAATGGAGGTTTGGGCTGCTACAAACTGGATGCGGATGGCTGCTGAAAGAAAAAGCCCAAATCCAAGACAGGTGAGCATGAACAGGGAACTTAAGCCCACAAGCGCCCCCACGGAACCCCGGAACGGCACACCGAAAAGGGTGGTGCCCACCACCACGGAGAGCCCCATGCCGAACATGCCCAGAAAATAATAGGGCAAGGTTTTTCCCAGCAGAATATCAATCTTGCGCAGGGGCGTCACCAGCATAGCCTCCATGGTACCGCGCTCCCACTCCCGGGCGATAACCAGGGCCGTGAGCAGGATGCCAATGAGGGTCATGATCAAGGTAATCAGGCCCGGAATCAAAAAATACCGGCTGATGGCCGCCTCATTGAACCAGATGCGCGGGGATATGGATACCGGCGGGACCATCGCAGCTTGCCCCCGGGCTGTCCGTACGGATGCCCATTTGGCCCCGATGGTTTTCATATAGCCTTCAATGAGCCGGGCACGGTTGGCATCTGTGCCGTTGATGATCAACTGGACCGGGGCTCTGTGGCCTGTGCCGCCGCTTGCATCCGCGCCTTCAACGATTGCCGTAAAATTATTTTGTATAAGAATAATACCCTCGGCCTTGTGCGCCAGGACAAGGGCCTGGGCCTGGGGCATGCTTTCGGCAGTGGTTATTTTAAAATTGGCGGAACCGGCAAAGCGGGCCGCAAGTTCCCGGGACATGGCACCATTATCCTGATTAACAAGCACCATGGGCACATGTTCGGCATCCAGACTCACCCCATATCCGAATATGACGAGCAGCGCCAGGGGCATAACCAGGGCCAGAATAATGGAGCTGGGGTCCCGTAAAATCTGAAGGGTCTCCTTGCGCAGCACCCCGAAAAGACGCATGAAAAATCGGTTCATGACTGATCTCCCTGGGAAAGAAAGATAAAGGCATCATCCATGGTGGGGTCCGGGTTTTCCGGTGTCCGGGCCAGGCTGCGGATCTCCCCCGGCGTGCCCATGGCCAGGGTTTTGCCCCGGCTGATGATCACCATGCGGTCGCAGTATTCCGCCTCTTCCATAAAATGGGTGGTGACGATGACGGTCACCCCCTGTTCGGCAAACCCGTTGATGCGCAGCCAGAACTCCCGTCGTGCAAAGGGATCCACCCCGGAAGTGGGCTCATCCAGAAACAGGATGTCCGGTTCGTGGAGCAGGGCCGTGGCCATGGAAAGACGCTGTTTGTACCCGCCGGGAAGCGCCCCGGTCGGTTTGTCCCGCCAGTCATCCAGCCCGAATTCGGTAAAGGCCCAGGCCATTCTCTCTTTGAGCCGGCTGCCGGAAAGCCCATATGCCCTGCCGAAAAACCTAAAGTTCTCCGTCACACTGAGCTGACCGTAAAGTGAAAACTGCTGGGCCATATATCCCAGACGTGCCCTGGCTTTGGCCCGGGAGCGTCGCAGATTGCGTCCCGCCACCTGGATTTCCCCGGATGTGGCGGGTAAAAGTCCGCACAACATGCGGAAAGTGGTGCTTTTTCCGGCGCCGTTGGGCCCCAGTAATCCAAAAATTTCGCCTTGGCGGACATCAAGGGTGAGATTGGAGACCGCCGTAAAATCGCCAAACTTTTTGCATAAACTATTTGTCATAACTGCCGCTTTATCCCCGGACGACGGTTCCTTGACCCATGAGGTTGTCAAAGTCTGAGAAGATGTATGCAGCTGGGCATCGCCCTTTGGAACCAGGGCCATAAACGCATCTTCAAAGGTCGGGGCTGCCGGTTTTATTGTGTCTGCCGGGCGGTTCAGCAAGTTTGCAATTTTCTGCCTTCCAGCGTCCTTGGCATTGTCATTTTCCGGGGAGAATGCGCTGTCAACGACCACCCGCACCCGCCCGGACCGGATGGTGGTGTCGGCAATGCCTTCCTGTCCGGCAAGCCGGGTGTAAATCTGTCTGCCCCGCATCTGTTCATCCGGGGCGGCAAGGAAGACCCGACCCTGCATCTCTGATGTAAACTCATCTGGACGGCCCTTAGCCAGAAGGCGTCCCTGGTGGAGCACGTTCACCTGATCGCAGCGTTGTGCCTCATCCAGATAGGCCGTGGATACCAGAACCCCGATCCGCTCCTTTTCCACCAAGTCATAGACGATCTTCCACAGCTCCCGACGGGAGACCGGGTCCACCCCCACGGTGGGTTCGTCCAAAAGGAGCAATTCAGGAGATTTCACCAGGGCACAGGCCAGGCCCAGTTTCTGCTTCATGCCGCCGGAAAGAGCCCCGGCCCGTCTTTTGGTATACGCGGCCAGATCGGTCATGGCAAGCAACCTGTCAAAACGGTCATGCCGCAATTTTAATGCAACCCCCTGGAGATCCGCATACAGTCTTAAATTTTCGATGACGGTCAGGTCCTGGTACAAACCGAATTTCTGGGGCATATACCCCACACGGCTCTGAATTTCCAGGCTGTGGTCCACAGTGTCCAGGCCCAGCAGGGTCATCCGGCCGGCCGTGGGCACCAAAAGCCCTGCGGCAATGCGGATAAGAGTGGTTTTTCCCGCACCGTCCGCTCCCACAAGGCCGGTCACCCGGCCATGGAAAATTTTGAGGCTGATACCGTCCAGGGCCTGAATTTTTTTACCGCCCGGGGTGTCAAAGGTTTTGCATATGCCGTCTGCATGCATCAGGGAAGCGCTTTCAACTCCCGTTTCCTTTATTGGCAATGCCACAATGCTGTTCATACCGTATTCCACCGTTTCCCGGATCAGTCAGCAGGCCGCCGGGCCGGGGGCTGATTTTCATTAACGGATACGGTTACGGGGGTCCCCAGATGTAAAATGTCCTCTGGATCTTTCACAAACACCCGGGTTTCATACACCAACTGGGTGCGCAGATCTTCGGTGGCCACAGCCCGGGGGGTAAATTCTGCCACGGGAGAAATAAACCCCACCCATCCGTCCAAAGACGTTCCGGGCAGTGAATCCGTGTAAATTTGAGCGGTCATGCCCAGCTTAATTTTCCCCAGCATGGGTTCCGGGACATATGCCCGCACCCATTTGGGATCAGTAAGCGCCAGAACAAAAGCGGGTTTGGACGGCCCTGCAAGCTCACCTTGTTCCAAAATTCTGGATTGGATAGTCCCGTCGGCAGGAGCGGTCAGGGTCATGTCGGACAGGCGCACCTGAAGCTGGTCAAGGTCTGCCACAAGGGCATCAAGCTGGTGGCGGGCAACGGCGATATCCTCTTTGCGCGGCCCCTCAATGAGCAGGTCCAGGGCTTGCCGGCTTGCCGATAACTGGGCAGTTTCAACCTTTAGCTGGGCTTTTGCATCATCATAGTTCTGAATGCTGGTAGCCCCGGAACTGGAGGTGGCTTTGAGGCGTTTTACGGTGAGGGAGACATTCTCCACCCGGGCCATAGCGGCCTGCACCTCGGCCCGGGCCTGATCGATCTCCTGGGACCTGCTGCCCGCTTCCAGCTTGGCCACGGTCTCCTTCTGGGCCGCGATCCTGGCCTTCAGTTCCGTGATGGCGGCATCAAGCTTTGTGGTGCGCAATTTTGCCAAGACCTGGCCTTTTTTCACACGCATGCCCTCTTCGACCAGCACCGTTTCAATCTGCTCCTGTTCGGTGAACGCAAGGGCTGCGTCACGAATATCGATTGTGCCGTAAATTTTGAAGGCGCCTGCATTTTCATCCTGATCTTTATTCTGTTGCTGCCAATACATGTAACCACCGGCTGCCGCAACGATCAGTATGATGACAAGGAATACTTTTTTCATATCTTTTTCCTTATGGCTTATTCGGTTGGTGCTGCAGTGATCGCCAGGGCATTGTCCACAACCACCCGGCGGATTTCTTCCAGTTCTTGGGGGGAATACCCGTCAAGGTCAAGCCCCCGGACAATGGTTTCCCGTGCCACCCTGAAAATAATCACCTGGCCCATGAGTGTCATGGCTTTAAATGTTGCCTGCCGGGGATCAGATTCGCCGGATGCCGCCATGATCAGGGTGGACAAGGCATCAAGCACAGGTTTCAGAAACCCTTCAAAAATAGCGTCATAGGCAGAACTGGGGAACATCTGCTCCCGCAGGATGATCCTGGAAAACCGCGGGCCTTGTTCCGAGCCGGCAACGAAATTAACAAATCGTTCCAAAACGGCCTGGATCAGTTCCCGGGCCTGCTGGGGGCCGGTATCCTGGGTGAAAGTCGTTTTGCTGATTTGTTCGAGCAGATCGCCTGCCTGGTTTTTGATATGGTCAACAATATGGTCGATGACGGCCTGGTAAAGCCCTTCCTTGCCTCCGAAATAATAGGGGATGGCGGCAATATTCACGTTACCGGCCTTGGCAATCATCCGGGTGGTGGCCGAATCAAATCCGTGCCTGCCAAATACGTCTATGGCGGCTTCAAGCAGACGCTCTCTGGTGCCGGGTGCCGGGGTATTTTCTTTTTTTACCATTCGTTCTTCCAATTTATAGCTTTATATGTATTTCAAATCTTAATTCAATCAATTGAATTAATCAAGTGAATAAATCATAGAAATGACATGCAAAAGGTTACGATTTAATCCAATTAAAAAATTAAATAAAATTCTTTGCGAACTATTTTGATTAATGGTATGCCGTTTTCCGTTGACACTTAAAGTACGGCACCACAAACTATTTTATTGCATTACGGAGACTCTGATTGATGAATAAAAACGCAATTTTGACTGGATTAATCCTACTTGTTGTCATTTTCCTTACTTCATCCTGCTCTACGCGCGGGGTCCATGATAAATATTTCGGTGCAACCGAGCAGCGGCTTGTGACCCAGAGCGTGGATCAATTGGCCACCAAGTTACCTGAAAAGGATTTCATGCCGTTCAAAGGGCAGAAAATATATGTGGAATGTCATTTCCTGGAAAAAAATACACCATTGGAGTACGCACTGAAACGTATTAAGATGGAATTTGTTCACAAATACCAATGTACGGTGGTGGATAAACCGGAGTCGGCGGACGTGATCTATGATTTCTTTTTTACGGCCCTGGGTACGGATCAAGACAAGGTCGGGTTCAGTACACCGGAATTTATGATCCCAAGTGTCGGAACCATCTCCATAGATCTGATTGCCCTGGATATGTACCATGGCGTATCCGAGGTGTATTATTACATCACGGAACCGGGAGAAGGAAAAGTGTCCAGGGGTGACCGCATCCGCTCGATTATACGCACGGACAGGTTGGCATTGCCCATTATATCCATTCCCATATCCACATTAAAGTAGTGATTGAACGAAAAGCCGCCCACCTGCGGCGTTGCAGAGAAATTGGAAAGCCTCACAACCTTAAGGTTGCTCCGGTTTCAAATTTTTCTGCGCCTTGCATCTGGGCAACTTTTCGTCCAATCACGGATGTCCGTTCAGGCACAAAGTTGCCCACCATGTTCTCTTTATCAAGCACTATAGAATAAACCGGGCCGGTTGCTGTTTAAACGCAAGGCCCAGTTCAATGCGGCCCAGGACCGTCTGTTTTTCATCCGGGAACTGGTATCCTTCATAGCCATGGTGGAGAACCAGGTCGCCCGAGGCTGTTCGCCAGTAGTTGCCCATGTGGTCAAAGCACACCTTGGATGTTACATCCAGGTTCCGGACCATGCGTCGCAGTTCAAGCAACTGCTCTCTGGGATTCAGCAGGGTGATCCGGCCCTGGCTGACCTGGTCAAACATCGGGGAACCAGGAGCGGGCCTGAAGGGCCGGGAACGGATATAGTGGGGATTGACCTCACTGAGCACCCGGGCGGTATTTTCGGCGTGCTGATCTGTCATCTCCCGGCCGCCCAGACCGGGCATCCAGTATTCCGATACCTGGAACCCTGCCGCCATGGCCTTTTTACCCCCTTCAATATGGCCGTCGGCCGTTACCCCTTTCTTTATCTGCTTGAGCAGGGCATCGTCCCCGGTTTCAAGACCCAGGTGGAGGCGGTCGAGACCGGCTGCACGTATGGCCTTTAGATCCTCAAGAGAACGCTGGGCCAGGGTCCGGACCCGGGCATAGGTGGTGATTCTTTCGATGGAAGGAAAGGTTTCTTTAAGATAGGTCAGTGCCGCTATCAGATCCTGGGGCGGCATGATCATGGAGTTTCCGTCCTGAATAAAGGCGGTTTTACCGCCCACAGCCAGCCACTGGATCAGCATGTCCGCACCCGGATGCTGGTTTAGGCTCGGTGCTTTTTCAAGCAACGCCAGGATGGCGTCCCGGGTAACCTGCCCCCCATGCCCCAGGGCTTTTGATTCGCCCTGGAGATCCACCACAAGGTTAGCCATCGCATTGATGTCAGCCTTAATCTCTTCCAGGGGCCTCAGATTAAACTTCTTTCCCTTATACATCGTACAAAAGGTGCAGTGGTTCCAGGGGCAGTTCCGGGTAAAACGAACCAGCAGGGACGCGCTGCCCCCCTCACTGGGCGGACGGTATACACCGGTTTCAAACGGGTAGTCTCGGCTCATCATTACATCCTTTTTTGATTACTAATCATTGTAGAATGCTAATCAGATCCCGGAAGTCAACCCATCGCAATAGAAGACTGTGCAAGTAAAAGCCCGTCAACGACAAAAAGCTTAAAATCCATTCTATAATATATAAAATTTACTGGTGGTGTTTTAGGGCAGACACAATACCTGGTGGTCGGATAGTTTCAGAAAATGAGTTGAATCATACCATTCTGTTGGCCGGAACTAAAGTTGAATGTACAGCTTATTTTTTCGGCGGGTTGCATACCTTATTCTCGATGATCCAGTTTTTCGTCAAATAACCATGGAGACCAAAATTCGATAATTTGGGGTCAGATTACCTACGGTTGTTTGATAATAGATTGATATCTATTAATATTTTAAAACTGTGTCTCAAAAATCACTCTTTTTTACAAATGCAATGATATCAAACATGTATAAAAACTGGATCATCAAGTTTTATATGAAAGAATCGATAAGCTACCAAGCTTCTTTCATATTTTGTTGTGGGCCAAGCCTGGAGGTTGACAGACCAAGTCGGCCCATGGCTGTTATACGTTTCTCCTACGAAGACAGGAAAGACAAAGAAGGCCGCCGCCTAAAAGCCAGAGTGAACACGGTAATGGAACGGCAGGCAGATCACCTTCGAATGCAACGTTGTGGAACTCACCCTGAGCGTCAATGGAATCGGCAATCATTTGGCCGTCGATGTTTCCACCATTAAAATTCACTGCAGCCGAGGCAGCCAGAACACTTCCTTCAATACTGCCGAATGTAAGGCTTTCGGCCTCGTAAAAATTATAGAGAATCATAGAATTCATGCCAAAGAAATCAAAAGCAATATTTGAATCATCATTTGACATGCCAGTTCCGGCAATATTTACCAGTACCGTGGCATTTGAGATTACATCTGCAACGGTAAGGCTATATGCGTTTTCAAGATCCGAAATATTAAGGTTGAAGACTTCAAGGGAACTGCCCGTTCCGGTCAGGGTCAAGGCGCCACCATTGATTTCTGTAACACTTCCCGTGGCAGCCTGTCTTGCCCATTGAGAAGAGGCGGAGGTGAGATAATTTGCGGCAGAGGCAAAGTCCACATCGCTTTGGGAAAGATTCTTGCTGATTGCTGGGTTTACATTAGTTAGCGTTGCTCCACCAGAATAAATTGAACCTGAGCCATCTTTACCGACCTGACCATTCGTCATAGTCAACGTCCCGCCGACCACAAATTTTGCATCACTGTCGGAAAGTACACTTGCAACAGAATAGTTATGAATCTCTGCACTCCCTGCAATGGCAACAGAGCCTTCAGAATCAGAGTCATGAAGTTTATTAGCCACTGTGGAGTTAAGGGTAAACAGATTGTAATCCCCGGCCGCGCCAAGGGAAGTTGTCGAAAACGCCGATGCAGATCCAGCAACTGCAAAAAACAAACATAGAGCTGTTAGAACAATTTTCTTCATTATAGTTCCTTTCGAAATTAAATTTCATTATTTTTGAACGTTGAAGATATTTACCCACCGAATCAAAATAAAGTTTTCAGCAAGAAAATACCAGCATCAACAACAAAAAGATACCTTATACTTAATACGAAAGAATTTAGATCTATTATAATATCTAAAAGTCATTCATATCTTATTTATCCGCAAGCCGGAATGAAAAAAAGTAATGCTATTTTACAAACCTTCGGCAGCCCTTTTCAGGCAGCCAGCCCCCTTTTTGGGGCATGCCGAACATGGTCATAACGTCCTTTAAAGATGGTTTTTTATGGGACGGCGCCGGACACAACATCTTCTGCCTCGTTTTTTTTTGTTCATGACGGATTATAGAACAGACTCCTGCCGCCGGTTAAATCCTGGACAAGGTGAGCATTCTATAAAAGCTCGCTTTTCGGGGAGTGGTGATGTGGCACAACATCTTGTACCCGTCTTTATTCTATTGAGGGAGGAGAATATCCAATTATACACTAAATTGTAACCGGAAATGAACTTTTTGTAACTATAAGCTTGCCCTTATTGTTTTAAATCCAAAATAGTATTTAATTTCAGTTGATTATGATTTTGGTATAGGAATTGCTATAGCTATGTAATTGTCGTATGCATCCAGAACTTTTTTGGTCCCAACATAAAACAAAGGAGATAATAATGAGAACCAAAATAGGTGTGCTGATTGTCGGTGTTGTTTTTCTTTTTGCAATGGTGTTAGCTGGCTGCGGAGATCAAGATAAGTCAAACCAAGCGCCCATAGCCCCTGAAGCTGAAGTAACAGTTCCCGAAGCTGAAGTAACAGTTCCTGAAGCTGAAGTAACAGCCCCGGAAGATGAAGCCGCCCCCCCTGAAGTTGAAGAGACAGACCCTGAAGTTCAAGCTGAAAAAATGGCACCTAAAACAGATACGGAGCCACAAGAAGCCTCGGCTCCAGAAAAAGAATGAAAATTTGTTTTATCTACATAAGCTGACAACTGAAAATCAGGCTCGATAGAACCACTGGCTGGTTCTATCCTGGTTGCTACAAAATGTACAGGCCCCTTTTTTCATGCCAGTTAAGCCTCTCTGTAGGAATTTCCCTACAGGGGGGCTTTTTTAATTGTAAATAAGTGGAAAATCGTATCGGAGAGACGAACGAACATTTAATACATTATTTATTACTCGACATTGAGCAGACCTATTCAAAAGAAATTTGATATATTTCTGATACGGTCTGTCCAAAAAGAGTTAATATTTTTCTCCGTATGTCATTTAACCCATTGATAAGACATCGGACTTCGCCTTCTTTATGAAAAATATTCACACAGTCGACACCTTCCATTTGTTGAAAAATCCAGCGAAGAGTGGGGTTTTGAACAGGTTTCCCAATCTGATTGGGCAGTGTTGTTTCAAGGCGCTTCAATTCATTCCGCATGCGACGCTGGGCAATGGAGTAAATTAGTAATGATAAGGTCATCACCATCAACATTCCTTCGACACGAGATGGCTTTTTGACAAACAGCGAAGATGCAAAAAATAAAGGATCTTTGATAAATCGGAAGCCATTCTCGACCTTAGACTGGCCTTTATATCCCCAAAATACATCTTCGTCGCTCAACTGGAATCTTGGAATTGAGGTCCCAAGAACAAAACAGGATTTCTGATCGCGGTCTTGCTCGACTTTTTCTTGATTGACCTTTAAGTCCACATTGATTTGCAATTTAATTGATTTTATCGGGGTATCCGGCGTTGGTCTACCTTTGACGGCATATTTGATGTGCTGTTGAAACTCAATAGTGTCAACCAGGTGATACTTCCATTTATCACTGAGTTCTTGGAGGGCCGTCATTGCTTCGGCTTCCGAGTCAAATCGTTGGGCCTGAAGATGGAAGAGTTGCTTTTCCGCGCGTTCCTTCTCTTTTGAAATAGTTCTTTCAACGCTCTTGACTGCGCGCTCCAGAGCCCCTTTGGATCGAATGATCAACCAACGTTGATCAATTCCATAATCCCGGATGGCCACCCAAACTCCCCCACGCGTGGCCACCCCAAAATCCCCCACCTAAACGTCAGCAAAATCTGCTGTAATCGCTGATAATCAAAAAATTTAGGGAAAAAGGCGACAGAACGTTTAACGTCCCATGTATCACTTGATCAATGCATACATGGGAGTTGGAAAGGATGAACGTTTTGAAACCAGAAAAACGAGCAGCAATGACCACCTTGCTCAACCAGAATGTCAGTCAGCGTGAAATAAGCAGAAATACCGGCATAGACCGTAAAACAATCCGGAAGTACATTCAGCAAAATGATCTTGGACGAATTCAAAATCCTCCACCGGTGGCCACCTCAAATTCCCCCACCCTGGCCACCGGCCGGATTGAGAATCCCCCATCCCTGCCACCGGTGTATTCAGCGGACACAAAACAGATACCATTCCATGCACGATCTGCCTGCGAACCGCATCGGCAATGGATAGAAAAGCAAGTTCGGTTAGGCCGGAATGCGATGTCCATCTACCAGGACCTGGTGGAACTGTTCAGTTTTAACCATAAATACAACAGCGTAAAACGATTTGTCCGTAGGTTAAAACACAAAGCCCCCAAACAGTACGACCGACTTGAGTTTTTACCAGGCGAGGAAGCCCAGGTGGATTATGGCCAGGGCGCCTTGACCATGGGGACATCCGGTAAATACCGACGGCCTCGACTCTTTGTCATGACCCTGAAGTACTCCCGGCGTTCCTTCCGTAAGGTTGTCTGGCAGTCCAGCCAGGAGACATGGGCCAAACTGCATGAAGAGGCTTTCCGGTATTTTGGCGGGTGTGTTCAGTACGTGGTTCTGGACAACTTAAAAGAAGGGGTCATAAAACCGGACATCTATGAACCGGAGTTGAATCCGGTGTATGCGGCCATGCTCAACCACTATGGTGTGGTGGCCGATCCGGCCCGGGTGAGAGATCCTAACCGCAAGGGCACAGTTGAAAATGCGGTCCAGCATACCCAGGATACGGGTTTGAAGGGGCGGCGGTTCGACACCATTGAGGAGCAGAATAAATGGTTGATGCACTGGGAGGAAGTCTGGGCATCAAAGCGGATACACGGCCGAATGAAACGGCAGGTCGAGCAAATGTTCCAGGAAGAAAAGCCCCACCTGCATGCCTTGCCCCTGAAAGGTTTTGATTACTTTAGGCAGGAAACCCGGACAGTTTATGATGACGGCACTGTTCAGGTGGATCAATCCTATTATTCAGCACTTCCGGCACCTCTGCATGAAGATGTCATCGTCCGAATTTATGAATATGATGTCGAGATCATTGATCCCCGGACCATGGAAAAAATTCGCACCCATGTCAAAAGCGACCGGCCGGGAAGGGTTAAAATGATGCCGGAGGACAGAATTTTCAATCCATCCCGGCAAACAACCTACCTATTAAATAAGGCTGAAAGCATCGGGCCCCAAACCCGGCAGTTGTGCGAACTGATTTTCAGGGAACAGGGGAGGACAGGACAGCGCCGGCTGCAGGGGATCGTCAACCTTGCCAGAAAGCATGAGGCCGGAAACATTGAGGCTGCTGCGACAACAGCCATAGAAAAAGGGTTGCGAAGCTACAAATCATTCTGTCGACTGGTTGAAAACCAGAAAATATCAGCCCCCATCCAGGATGGAAGCCGCATATGTCAGGCGCATAAACTGATCCGGTCATCAGATGATTATGGCCGGTTTTTCAATACATTTGCTGCCGGCAACCCGCCTGCAATCTCAAAAGAGGACCTTCCGAAGGTATGGCAAAATGCTGATTGGCTGAAAGTACTGTCCGTTTTCAGTCTTAAGCCCCAAAAGCATAAAAATAACGAAATCTGGATCAAGTCCCCTTTCTCAGACGAAAAGAACGCCTCATTACATATGCATTCCGGGAAAAATGTGTACAAGGATTTCAGCAGCGGCAAAGGCGGCGGCATACTCAATTTCTGCCAGGATCTGTTGGCCCTTCGTGGCAAACAGATGAACTGCTATGAAGTGGCTGAATGGATGGTTGATCAAGGGGTTTCTATATTGAATCAGACCGCAGCCATTGGGCAAAAGCCGGTCCAAAAGCGGAACAGCACAAATCCGCCGGTGGCTGTTGACCTGCAGCCATATTTGCAATTTTCGCATCCAATGTTGGAGAAGCGGGGGATCTCCGGTCAAGCATGCCGGTACCTGGGATGCGGCTACCTGCCGGAAAGAGAGCAAGGTAAATGTTCCCCATTAAACGGCAGGTTGGTTTTTCAGGTTCGTGGGGTTAATCAGAATTTAAAACCTGTTGTGTTGAGCCATGTCGGCCGTGCATTGACAAAGGAACAGTCCGCCGCCGACGGCAGGTACTGGGGTTTTCCATTTTCTAAAAAGCTGGAGATATACAACCAGGACAAGCTGCTCCTGGACCCTGGGGCCAAAAAACAGGTGGAGCAACACGGTCTGACCCTTGTGGAAGGCTTCTTTGATGTGGCTGCCCTCGTGTCGGCCGGTTGCCTGAATGCAGGCGCCATAATGGGGGCGCATCTGTGTGAGGAGCAGGTTCACCGGCTCCAATTTTTAGCGTCGCATATCAACATCAGCATCGTCAATCTCTTCCTGGACCGGGATAGAGCAGGCAAGGAGGGCTCCCTGAAGGCTGCGTCATTGCTAAAGCGACATGGATTTACCGTAAGGGTATTTGACTGGGATCAGAAATTTGAACGTCCGGGATGTTTGCCCGTGGGAATAACGTCCGGCATCAAAGATCCGGCCGATATGTCCGGATCTCAGCTCAGATACTTAAGAAAGACAAGCATAATTTAAGGGATGAAAAAAGAAAAAAGGAGGCATCATGAGTATGACAATCACAGAAATCGAAAAACAATTAAAGGTTCTCAGGTTAAGCGGTATGCTGGCAACACTCGAAAGCCGGGCCTTGCAGGCCAATCAATCTAATGCCGGCCTGGTTGAGGCATTGTCCTGGCTGATTCAGGATGAACTGGACCATCGTTCATCCAGTCTAAGGCAACGCAGGTTTAAGGCTTCCGGACTTGATGAGATGAAAACATTGACGGAATTTGACTGGGGATTTAATCCCAAACTCCCCAAAAAGGAGGTTTATGAACTGGTGACCGCCAAGTTCATACAAAATGGCGAAGATGCCCTGCTGATAGGTGCCCCGGGAACCGGCAAGAGCCATATTGCCAAAACCATTGCCCATGCGTCTGTCCAATTGTTCCAGAAAACGGTTTACCGGGAAGCCCATGTTTTTTTTGAAGACATGTTTGAGGCTGAGCAAATTCAAAATAGAAAAAAGGTCTTCAAACTGTTTACACAGGCGGATCTTTTGGTTATTGATGATTTGTTTCTCCGGAAAAAAATGCCTAAAGACGCAGCTGACTACCTGCTGGATGTCATCATTAACCGGTATGCCAGAAGGAAAAGCACCGTGATCACTTCCAATCGCCCCATTGAAGACTGGGGCCTGCTTCTCAAAGACAATGCCGCATCATCGGCCATACTGGACCGGTTGCTTCACCATGGTCATCTGTTGAAATTTGAGGGGAAGAGTTACCGACTCAAGGAGGCTGCCAACCGGCTCTCTCAGCTGCGCGAAAATAGGGAGGGATGAAAAAAGGAAAAAATGGAAGCTATTAAGAGAATAACTTAGATCTCAATATTCTGTCGCCGGGGGATTTTGACCCGGCCACGGGTGGGGGATTTTAAAGTGGCCATCCGGGATAATGTCCTAACTCCAACGTCTGGCGCTGATAATCATCGTTAATCTCCACCCACTGATCCCATTTTAGGGCCTGTTCGATTACGGTCTTTACAATAGAAAGGGTCCCCGGGATGCGGGTGATAAACGGGATATCTTTCAAGTTGGAAGCATTGGATTCGGCATATCCTTTCGAATCCATAATCAGGTAACGAGGGGTATCGCTTGCTTTGAACTGACGAACGAGTTCACTGCTGCGTTCTTTGAAAACGGTATTATCCGAAGCATTCCCGTCCCAGCACTTACACAAAATGGGAATGCCACCATCCTGGGATACCATCAGCTCCAGCACAGCCTGTTTCAAATCAGGACGGTGGTCTTTGGAGTAACCATGAGTTATTTTGATGGCATGTTCATCCGAATCAGGAAGATACTCCCCGGTCAATGAAAAAGATGAAGTATCCAGATGGTTGAAAAGTAAATGGATACTTTCCGACCGACAGGTAGATGAGGCGATTTCGGTGAAAAGCAGTTCAGAGCTGTAGTCGACCGCATCATCAAGACTGCGCCCGAGCTTGTAGTGATTGAAGTCCGAGGCTTGCACCCCGGGACGGAACAAAACATCCAGCGGCTTGTTTTCGAAAAATTGAGGCGTCAGCGACAGCGGCCGATTGGAAAAACCCAGCCCATTGAGAACCATACCGGCAATAGCTTCTCCGGCACTGATATTTTCCTTCTCATCTTTTGGTATGCGAGAGTCAATCATTTCGATGATTTTCAAATCCTTGATAACGCCAGCAACAATACCCAAGTGGTCAATACGTTCGACTTTAACAGTTTCCAATGTTTGGTGTTTGGCCCTCTGCTTGTGTTGATTATGATGATGCAAAGAGGGTATATTCAAATTTTTTAAAATTCAACTGCTCAATGTCAGTATTACTACTCGAAAATTCTCAAAATCAATTTTATAGAACATAAACCTGACATACAAAATCAGCATTATACATTCCGCAAGGCCATACAAAATAGGCTTTAAACTGCTGGCGGTTACATCAACCTTACTGAATTAATAGCGTTTCCATGCGCCCTCATAGTCTAAAGAATCCAACATTGGTTAAGATCCTGTTACCCGGACTTTACTTTTCAAAGCCTGTGATTATTGTTGTTAGGGTAACCTAAAACTAACCTGGTGACCCATGAAAAAGAATACTGCTGCCTCTGTAACCCAGACAGCTGAGAGTTGTGATGCTGACAGCCTGACACCCCTGCCCCCCCTGGAAGGTGATTTCCGCTCCAAGGAACTGGACCGGATCATTGTCCGGGGCGCCAAGGAACATAATCTAAAAAACATTGATGTAGAGATCCCCAAAAAAAAGCTTGTGGTTGTGACGGGGGTTTCCGGGTCGGGCAAGTCCAGCCTGGCCTTTGATACCATTTTTGCCGAAGGCCAGCGCCGGTATGTGGAGTCCTTGTCCTCCTATGCCCGGCAGTTCATCGGACAGATGGAAAAACCGCGTTACGATACCATCCGGGGGCTATCCCCCACCATTGCCATTGAACAGAAGGCCGCCTCCAAAAACCCGCGTTCCACCGTGGGGACCATCACCGAAATATACGACTACCTGCGGGTGCTCTTTGCCCGGGTGGGAACCCAGTACTGCTATAAATGCGGAAAAAAAGTAGGCCGGGGCCATGCCCAGGCCATGGTCTCCCAGATTATGGATCTGCCTGACGGATCTAAAATCCTGATTCTGGCCCCCATTGTGGAAAACCGGAAAGGTGAACACCGGGAGCGCCTTGAAGAACTCAAAAAGGACGGCTATGCACGGGTCCGGGTGGACGGGGTCGTCCAAGACCTTGAAAATGTCCAGACCCTGGCCCGGAACAAAAAACACCACATTGAAGTGGTCATTGACCGGCTGGTCGTGAAGTCCGACGGCGTGTTTGAAAAACGCCTCACCGACTCCGTGGAAGCGGCTCTCAAATTAGGCGCAGGTCAGCTTATTGTCCACATAGTGGGCAGAGAAGACCTGAAAATGAGTGAGGCCCGTTCCTGTTGCGGCATTGCCTATCCTGAACTGACGCCACAAATCTTTTCATTTAACTCGCCGTTGGGCATGTGTCCGGACTGCAACGGCATCGGCACCCTGTTGGCCATTGACCCGGACAAGGTGGTGCCTGACCCCAATTTGTCCATCCGTGAGGGGGCGGTGGTCCCATGGAAAAATTATTTCATCAAAAGCCCGCGGTTCAACAATGAAAATTCCTGGGGCAAGGGCCAGCTTCTGGCCATGGAAGAACAGTGGGGCATTGATTTCGATATTCCATGGAAGAATCTCCCTAAAAAACAGCAGGATATGCTGCTCTACGGCTCGGGAGACAAACAGATGACTGTAAACTGGAACTCGTCAAAGATCCAGGGCAGCTTTTCCCGCACCCACGAAGGTTTGATTCATACACTGATGCGCCGGTACAGGAACACCCAGTCCGAGCACCAGAAAAAGTACTATACCGATTTTATGACCGCCGCCGTCTGCCCGACATGCAAGGGGCGGCGGCTACGGGATGAGATTCTGCATGTCAGGATTAATGAACGCTCCATTATAGATGTCACCGAAATGACCGTGAAAACGGCCTATGATTTTATCTCATCCCTTGAGCTCACCGGCAGCAAAAAGCTGATTGCCGCAGAACTGCTCAAAGAGATCCGGGATCGTCTGGGCTTTCTGGTGAACGTTGGCCTGGATTATCTCTCCCTGGATCGGTCCGGCCCCACCTTGTCCGGCGGTGAATCCCAGCGCATCCGCCTGGCCTCCCAGGTGGGGTCTGAGCTGACCGGGGTGCTTTATATTCTGGACGAGCCCTCCATCGGCCTGCACCAGCGGGACAATATCAAGCTGCTCTCCACATTGAAACATCTGCGGGACATCGGCAACACCCTGCTCATTGTGGAGCATGACCAGGAAACCATGGAAGCCTCGGACTGGATTGTGGACGTGGGGCCGGGTGCCGGCCACCTGGGTGGTGAAATTGTGGCCCAGGGCACACCCGAACAGATCCGAAAAAACCCGGTTTCCCTCACTGGTCAGTTTTTAAGCGGACGTGAGACCATTGCCGTACCCGAAGAACGCAGAACCCCCAAAGCCATGGGCGATAAATGGCTTACCATCCACGGGGCATGTGAAAACAACCTGGCCGACATCACTGCCAAAATTCCTGTGGGGCTTTTCACCGCCGTCACCGGGGTGTCCGGGGCGGGCAAGTCCACCCTGATCAACCAAATTCTGTATCCGGCCCTGGCAGTCAAACTGCACAAATCCCAGATGAGTGTGGGAAAACATAAAGAGATCACCGGGCTGTCTCATATTAATAAGGTTATCAATATTGACCAGAAACCCATCGGCCGGACCCCGCGCAGTAATCCCGCCACATACACCAAGCTGTTTGACCCCATCCGGGACCTGTTTGCCATGCTGCCCGAATCCCAGTCCCGGGGATATAAAAAAGGACGCTACTCCTTTAACGTCAAGGGCGGCCGGTGTGAGGCCTGCCATGGAGACGGATACATCAAAGTGGAGATGCACTTTCTGGCCGACGTGTTTGTACCCTGTGACGTCTGCCACGGCAAACGGTTCAACAAATCCACATTGGAAATCAAGTACAAGGACCACTCCATTGCCGATGTATTGGATCTTTCTGTAGTACAGGCCCGGGAGCTGTTTGACGCCCACCCCAAAATCACCCGGATTCTGGACACCCTGGTGGATGTGGGACTCTCCTATATCAAACTGGGCCAGGCCGCCACCACCCTGTCCGGCGGCGAGGCCCAGCGGGTTAAGCTGGCCCGGGAGCTTGCCAGAAAAGACACCGGAGACACCCTCTATATCCTGGACGAACCCACCACCGGGCTGCATTTTCAGGATATCCGCATGCTGCTGCAGGTACTCCAGCGCCTTACCCATGCCGGCAACACCGTTGTAATCATTGAGCATAACCTGGATGTGATCAAGACCGCCGACTGGATTCTGGACATTGGTCCCGAGGGGGGCAGCGGCGGCGGGCGGATTGTGGCAGCCGGACCGCCGGAAAAGGTGGCTGAGAATGCAGACAGCTACACCGGCCGGTATTTAATTCCAGTCCTTACCCCCGGAGATAACGTTCCTGCGTGACGGATTACGTAATTTGCACCTTTTGGGGATAAAAAATGAAATTTTTGTAACTCTTCTTTATATTAATAATTCAGAAATACAGAGAAAAACGCTTTAAAAACAATAAATTACACAACCGGCACATCCTTTGCTATACGAATAAAGACAAAGGACGTGTATGACAAAGGGCACCATCACCCCTGAAACAACAGCATACTCCCTCTGTCCTTGTCTCACCACCACCATCATCACCTCCCTGTGTCGGAGCAAAAGATACCGGCACAGGGCCCCACCATAACATGGTGATTAAAAAAGGAAAAGAATTGTGGTCAGGCAGCATTCATATCCTGTCTGTCGGGCCGATATTCAAATTCAAATGCCCTGGGAATTAAAAATTTCCAGGGCATTTGAATTTTTAGCCCCGGCCAATTGTTTAAAAAAGGGAAAATTTCGTTCCCCAGGATGTAATTTTAGTAACAAGTTTAAAACGGTCCTCCGAGCCATTTATTTATTACTTTTAAATTCAGCATATTAAGCGATGGCACGTCCTTTGCTCTGTCAGGAAACACATCATGGCGAGCATGTTGTTTTGCTGATGATGAATTTTTATAAGAAAGTATAAATACGGATTTGAATTACTTTCTTGTTTTGCCATGGGCTGAAGTTATCAGAATGATACGCCGGATCAGCCCGTGGCTGTTATAGCAAAAAGGAGATGTAAATTTATGGAAACGTCCAACAAAATAATCGGAAATCAAAAAAAATTTGCAGCCCTTGCCTGTATTCTGACTGTTGTGGCAGCGGCCTGCCTGTATGGCACAGACGCCTCATCCGGTTTCCAATTTCTTAAAGCACAGCCCTGGGGAAATGTATTAATCACCTCATCTTCAATTCTATTTTTCCTGGCCATGGCAGAACTGGTATGGAGAATCATCCTGGTAATAAAATACAAACCCATCCCAAGTGTGTCCGATGATCAACTGCCGACATGCACAGTTGTAGTTCCAGCCTACAATGAAGGCCGTCAGGTATTTGATACCCTTAAAAGTCTTGCGGGCAGTAACTACCCAAAGAAAAAAATACAATTGATTGCCGTGGATGACGGCAGTGCGGATGATACTTGGAAATGGATTAAACTGGCCAAAAGAACACTTGATATCCCTGTCCTGACCATACGCCAGTCCAAGAACCAGGGCAAACGCCAGGCGCTTTATGACGGATTTAAGAAAAGTTCAGGCAAGGTATTGGTCACCGTGGACAGTGATTCCATGGTGGAGGCCGATACCCTGAGAAATCTGGTAACGCCGTTCTCGGTAAATCCCAGGGTTGGTGCGGTTGCCGGCAATGTCCGGGTGCTCAACCAGAACCAGGGTATTATCCCCCGGATGGTGGACATTGTTTTTGTGTTCAGCTTTGATTTCATGCGTGCCAGCCAGAGCATGTACCGCACAGTAACCTGTACGCCCGGTGCATTGTCCGCATACCGTAAAGCAGCCGTCATGGGTGTTCTTGATAAATGGCGGAAGCAGACGTTTCTCGGGCGCCCCGCCAATATCGGCGAAGACCGTGCCATGACCAATATGATTCTTCGCCAGGGATATCATGTATTATTTCAGCAGAACGCCAGGGTTTTTACCGAAGTCCCGGTGGTTTATTCCCAGCTTTGTAAAATGTATTTGAGATGGGCCCGAAGCAATGTACGAGAAACCATTGCAATGGCACGCTTTATCTTCACACCGTTCCGTCGGGAATCAATGCTTGGCGCACGGATCAATCTGGTTTCCGACGTGCTCAAACTGACAGTCGCCCAGGGGTTTTTCCTGATCTCCTGGGGATTGATTCTATGGCACCCGGCCATATTCGGAACAAAAACCATTATCGGCATTGTGCTGGGCTCCAGCCTCTCTGCCACAATATACGCCTGGAAATTCGGCAGGATCTCTTCGGTACTGGCTTTTGCCTACGGCTTCTTCTTTTTCATCGCCCTGACCTGGATCAAACCCTATGCCCTGGTTACGCCCCATAACTCCAGCTGGTTGACAAGAGCTTGCCCAAAAGCCAAGCCGGATAAAGATCTTCATCAATTAAGCGCTCGGCAATTGACCTAATTCGTCCTCTCTTAACTTTATCTTTCTTTTATCTTTCTTTTGGCACGGCGCACTGTTCCGGTGCTGCCGTGCCTTCCTTATATGATCCGGCAACCACACTGACGGGCCAAAAAAAATACAGTTATCCAAACTAAATAATTAATCTCAATTCCCTTTGACCTTCTTGAATGAATCAGATATATTAAACCCATACCAAGTTAAATAGTTGATTGTTATTCGCTTACGACTTCACGACTGGTTTTTGGTCACTTCATGTCTCTTACACTACACTCCGTACGATCACCAGGTTCTGCTGAAATCATTTTACAACTCTTTTAGCCGGTTGATTATCGTAAAATTCTTTAAATTTAAAAGAAAAGGAGAAAACCATGGGAACCCATGAACTTCATTACGAAACCATCACCCGTTTAACCACCGCAATTTCCCAGTGCAAAGAACAAGAGGAAGTTGCCATGATTACGGCAGAAAGTGTTAAAAGCGCCTTTAATGCCAAAGGCTGCTGCGTTTTCCTGGTCAACCGGGAGACTGGAGAGCTCGGCCTGATGGGCTCTTCCGGACTGAGCCAGGAGTACCTGAAAAAAGGTCCGATCCACTTTAAACAGGCAATAAAAGAAGCCAAGGATGCAGTCCCCATTGCCATTTACGATGTCATGGATGATCCCCGGATCGAGTATCCCGAGGCAGCAAAAAAAGAAGGAATCTCCTCGCTGCTGGGTGTGCCCATTATCAGCCACAACAAAATAATCGGTGCTATGCGGCTTTATACGGCCAAACCATGGGAATTTTCCCAGGATGATGTCACCGTAATCCAGGCCGTTGCCCTGATCTGCGGTATGGCCATGGATATGTGCCGGATGTACAAAGGGTATAAAACCAGCATTGAAGTATTGAAAAACATGAGAGATTCATCAAGTTTCAACGTCAATAAATGGACCCCTTATGAAGGCGTCCCCACCAGTGTTGATCGGTCCATTTGCGATTATTAATCAATAAAACGGCTTAACCATTGACGGCTGCAGGGAATTCCCTGCAGCCGTTTTGGGTTTATGGATGTAAGGCCCTGCGCACCGCGGCAGCGGAGGCGGCCAGTTCGCCTACTGTGCCGGCAAAATCTTTTTCCAACGCAGTCCTGAATTTTTCCCATTCCAGACCGAACCGGTAAAAAGCTGTAGCTGCCAACTGTTTGGTGATGATGGCGTCACGGTACTCCTGCATGGCATCTGTATTCAGTGTGTCCATGATCCGTTTTTTGCCCATGAATTCAACCAAGATTTTGGGGATATAGGCCGCCAGGATTTTCCAGACCAGGGTTTTCTGTTTTAATGTGGTGTTCAGCCGAACTCGAAATATTTCCTGCAGGGCCAGAATTTCTTCTCCGGCCCTTTCCGATTGGGCACACAGCGGGACATTCGGATCTGCTTTACATCGGGAAATTAATATTTTTGTTTCTGCTGCCGCAAAGGTTTCGATACGTTCTAAAACTTCCCGGATCAGGGCATCACGCACGTTAAAATCCCCAAGAATGACAGCCTCGTATTGATCCCCGAGAAGCAGGCCCGGCAGGACCTCGGCCATGACCGAAGAGAAGGCGCCGCCTTTGTTGGCCGTAGAATCCCTGAGATGCTGGATGCCGGTGTTTGCCGCAATATGTCGCCGGGCATCGTTGTCGAAAAAGAGGTCCGCGCCTTCCACGATAAATTCAAGCGCATCAAAATTTTTTAAAAAAGAGGAGACGGCTTCCCCGGTAACGCAGCCTTTGAAACCGCCGCAGGGCAGGCAGACCCGGATATCGGCCTGGCGGATATACGCGCCCATTTCCGGGTTGAAAAGGAAATCCCTGTGAAAACGTGCGCTGTCTTTGACTCCAGTGCCGTCCGGCAGGAAAATGCGCGCTGCAGTGGCCGGAACTTTGAATCCCTCGGGGGACAATTTATCCGAAGGGAAGGCCATCGTACCGACGGCTTCACCGGCACAGGCGGCCAGGGCCAGTTTTTCCAACTCCTCTGCATCCAGTCCGGCAGGATCAAAGAGAAGCGCATCATTGTCCATGGCCAGGCAGATCCGGCCCTGGTAACAAAGCAGTTCATTGCCCCCCAGCCGTCCACGGGGCCCGCCGATGACCATGAGATTGAGATCTTTTTCCCGGGCGTCATGGTGGTGGATCAAGGTACGCAAGGCCGTCATCATGGCTGTGGTGGCCATGCCCAGGGTGTTTACATTTCCAGTGATTTTTTCCCTAAGTTGTTCCATATCCCGGGTGACCAGACGGGACGATCCGTCAACTTGCAGATCGACCCGGCCGTTCCCGGCCGGCAGCAGCCCAAACAATTTACCGTTATCCAGGAAACCGTAATTGTCGCAGGGGATGGTGCAGCTTTTTGCAGAGGCAAAGGTCCGCCAATGGGAATATCCCCGGACCTTTGCCCTGAGTGCCACGGTATCCATAAGACCTTCTGTGCCCCGGTCCGGCGCCAAAAAAATCATTTCAGGCCGACCATAATAGTCGATGACACTCGCGTTGGGGAGCGTAAGATCCAGGAGGCTTTCGGTGAAATCCAGGACGGCATTTCCGGAAGATTTCCCGTAGACCGAATGGGGAACGATCACGCCTGCGGCACCGTCTTCACAGATGTCCTTATGCTTGAGCCGACGATTCCGGCCCAGGGTAAAACAGAGCCGGGCTGCATGTTCCATCCGGCTTTCCCGGGCCATCGGGTCGCCTGTTACCAGACGCAGACCGCCCCGGGCAATGTCGGCGGCGCGCATGTGAACCCCTGCAGCATAGTGGCCGTTGATAAAGAAAATCGCATAAACAGGCCGGTTGTATACCAAAGGGTCAAGGATACCGCTGTCCAGGCGAAAGCTGTAAGCCCGTTTTCCCGGGGTGTAAAAATTGGTCTTTTGGCAGCGGGTAACAAGTTTTGTCATGAACCGGAAAACCTGCAGAGCCCTGGGGTGTTCCCCAAGGCGGGTCCGGCACATTCCACTGAACCCCGCCAGCTGTGCCGTGGGCGCATCTGCCGATCCAGGGGCGGCCAAAGCCGGATCAAAGCGCCGCGCGAATAATTCATACAACGCTTTGAGCAGACCGGGGTGGGCATTGACCGCAGCGATAATGGTTCGACTGTCAAATTCGGCCCGGGCGGCCTTATAAATCCGGTCGGCAAAAGCCTCTTCACAGGCCCTGTCATCCAGGCGAGACATGATGGACTGATCCCTTTGGGCATAGCGTTCCGAAAAAAGGGACATCCGGGCAAAGTCCATGGCGTTGCCGGCAAAAAGCATCTCCTTGTAAGTCAGTTGTCCGGCCACATAAAGATCCGTGACAGGACCGACATGAAAGGCCAGAAAATCCTGAATGTCACGTATCAGTTCGGTTTCCCGGAGCCGTGAAATTTCTCCCTGCAGATAAAGGGAACAGATGGAGGAAGGCACATCGGTACCGGCCCAATAGGGTTCCCAATAGGCCCGCACGAGGGTGAGCCCGTGGTCCTTGAGCAACTGCCGGAAGATGGGGATCTGGGGGGTGGCAAAATCCGAGTTGAACATGATCCGGGTTTCCGCCGTGGCCGGCACATTAAAGACCTTCACCAGGGGTGTGACCGATGCCTTGCAATCCCTTAAAAATTCTTCATACCGCATGCGGGTGGGTTCGGGGGTGGCGGTGTAATCCCCGGCAAGGTTGAACAAAAAGGCGGAATCTTTGAACTCATGCCGGGTAAAATCGTTTACGGTTTCCGGCCGGAAGATATAAGTGTAGTATTCATTTTCCCGGCTGTAATAATATTCCCTGCGATGGCCGCAGATCATTTTTTCCATCAATTTTTCCATGGCGTCCCGGGTCTCCCGGGTGGCGATGCGCACCCGCTGGACCTCACTGCCCTGCCCCAGGTCAAAGTCGATGTGGGCCACCCGGCCCACCAAAACCACCCGGTCATCCTGAATGGCAATGCTGGAGGTGATGGACGACAAAATCTGCTTGAGGGAAGCCGTGGTGATATTTTCAAAAAAATAGCTGGGAAGCCCCAGATCATTGAGCAGAATCCCTGCGGCAAGATTGATACAATGGGCGGTGGTCAGGCCCTGGGCAGAAAGGTCAATGACCGCTTCGTAGAGAATCCTGATGCTGAGATGGAGTGCGTCGGCCCGGTCAATAATATGGGGAGACCGGCAGATGTCGGGCGGCAGGTGGACCACGGGTATTTCTCCATACCGGTTACAGGCCGGACAGGTAAGAGTTCAGGTTGATTTTTTTATTGGTGATATCCAGCTTTTTGCGAATGTGGTTTCGATAGGTCTCCACACTGCGGTAGGAGAGGTTGAGCATTTTTCCGATCTCTTTGGAGCTTAATCCGGCGCGGATCATATTGCAGATTTCGTTTTCCCGGGGGGTGAGACGCTGGTGAAGCTGGGAAATTTTGGTGCCGAATGAAGAGGTGAGCTGGGCGATGTTTGCTTCAAGCAGGAACAGATACTCCCGGTCCAGATCCGACCCCTGGTCTTCCATTTTTTTGACCAGGGGCAGCAGTAAATTTTCCACATTGGCCAGGACCCGGGTTTCCAGGTCCACCTTTTCCTCCCGCAGCTGGCTCATCACTTCCCGCAGGGCAATATTTTTATCCTTGAGCTGCTGGTTCTGTTCCTTGAGCTTGCGCCGTGATTCCCGAAGTTCGGATTCCGCCTGTTTGCGTTGGATGGTCCGGCCCAGCAACTCGGCCACGGCATTTATCAGTGACCGTTCTTCGGCCAGAAAGGCACCTTCGTCTATGTCGGGCCGTTTTTCCAGGTAGCAGACCGTAAGGATGCCGATGGGCTCTCCATAGGCATTGATGTTTGCCTGCTGTTTCCAGAAGGTGTTTTTATAATTTTCCGTACGAAAACTCTGGTCGTTGATGAGCAGCTGGGCGCATGTGATCTCCGGATACTGCCAGGAAGGCGGAATAAGATCCACCACCTGCTGGAAGGTCTCTTCCAGGGAGAGTCCGGTCTGTTCCAGAATTTTGGAGATCCCGTACAGGCAGTTGATCTCCTTCATACGCTCCCGGAGATTGTGGGCCTGCTGCTTGAAGATCAGCTCCATACGCCGATGGTCCTGCTCCAATTTTTCCAGCTCCCGGTTGCGGCGAACCAGGGCGTCAATGTCCGGCTGCTCCACGATGTGACCCATTCCTTACCAAAAGTTATCGTACAGGAAATTTTTTCAGCTCACAGCAATGAACTGTGAGCTGAAGACTAACATCTAACAGGAATTGACGGGCTATACAAGACCTTGATCCAGCATAGCGTTGACGACCTTGGTAAAGCCGGCAATGTTGGCCCCGGCCACGTAGTTGCCTTTCTCGCCGTATTCGGTACAGGCGTCCACGCAGGCGGTATGGATGGATTTCATGATGCCCTGCAGCCGCATGTCCACCTTTTCCCGGCTCCAGGCACGGCGAACGGCGTTCTGGGACATTTCCAGACCGGAGACAGCCACCCCGCCGGCATTGGCCGCCTTGCCCGGGGCGTAGAGGATTTTGTGGTCCACAAAGAGGTCGACGGCATCCGGGGTGGAGGGCATGTTGGCCCCTTCGGATACCACAAACACCCCGTTTTCAATAAGGTTGGCCGCATCTTTGCCGTTGATTTCGTTCTGGGTGGCCGAAGGAAAGGCGCAGTCGGCCTGAATGCCCCACAGGGGGTTATAATCCAGGGTGGCATCGGTTTTGGTGTAAACGGCTTCGGGATATTTTTCGGCATACTCTTCGATGCGGCCCCGCCGGACGTTTTTCAACTCCATGACCCAGGCCAGTTTCCCCCGGTCAATGCCGGTTGGGTCGTAAATGAATCCGGTGGAGTCCGACAGGGTGACGGCTTTGCCGCCCATATCCAGAATTTTCTCCACGGTGTACTGGGCCACGTTGCCGGAACCGGAAACCAGGCAGGTTTTGTCCGCTATACTGCCGTTGCGGGTGGCCAGCATTTCAGCGGCAAAATAGACCGCACCGTAACCCGTGGCTTCCGGGCGGATGAGGCTGCCGCCCCAGTCCAGACCCTTGCCCGTGAGCACCGGGTCAAATGCATTGGTCAGTCGTTTGTACTGTCCGAAAAGGTAACCGATCTCCCGGCCGCCCACGCCGATGTCCCCGGCGGGCACGTCGGTATTCGGTCCGATGTGCCGGTAGAGTTCGGACATGAACGACTGGCAGAAGCGCATGACTTCATTGTCGGATTTTCCCTTGGGGTCAAAATCGGACCCGCCTTTACCGCCGCCCATAGGCAAAGTGGTCAGGGCGTTTTTAAACACCTGCTCAAAGGCCAGGAACTTGAGGATGGACAGATTGACCGACGGGTGGAAACGCAGCCCGCCCTTGTAGGGTCCGATGGCCGAATTCATTCCGATGCGGTAACCGCGGTTAATCTGAACGGTGCCGGTGTCGTCCATCCAGGGCACCCGGAACATGACCACCCGTTCGGGCTCGGCCAGGCGCTCCAGAATTTTGGCATGGCGGTATTCGGGGTTGCGGTCCAGCACCGGCTGAACCGTTTCGATCACTTCCTGAACAGCCTGGTGAAACTCTTTTTGATCGGGGTCTTTGGCGATGATTTTATTCAGCTCTTCTGACATGATTTACCTTTCTTTTGGATATGCGTATTGTAAATGGGGATGATGAGATCCGATGCAGGGACACCCAGCCATCCTGTCTGTAATGGACTGATTTTCTAAGCGTTCATGATAACACTGCGGGAATGTTTCCCATCGACCTTTATCAACAGGGGACGATTCAGACGCAGATGGCGAATGAAGCCTTCGTCCCGGACGGTGCGGCAGCCGCTCAAGTGTTCCAGGTCGATGCGGTCCAACGCTTCCGGATTCACGGTGATGTAGGGAACGCCCCGGGCCGTGATGGCGTTGAAAAAATGAGAGCCCCCGGAGGCATCTGCATGGATGGTGCCGTCCCGGATTTCCACGATGGCACCGGCACCGGAGATCTGCTGCCACTGCACGGGGATGCCCAGCCAGGGATCCGATGATCCCCAGCGACCTGGACCGGCCAGCAGAAACCGGCGGTTGGTTTTGGCCAGTTCCGCATTAATTCGGCTGATCTGCTGCGCCATATCCAGCGTCTTACCCCGTTCAAAGGTTTCAGGATTGACATAGACAATGTCCCGGATGGTGTCCAGGGTGCAGTTTCCCAACGCCGAGGTGGAGACACAGACGGCGTCATCAAAATCTTTTCTGGTGATCAGACGGGCCTCCCGGGGACTGGACATGGGCCGGGCCTGGAGCAAAGAAATTGTCCAGGAACCGCCTGATTTGCCGGGGAGATCGGCGGCAAACTCCAATTCCATTGGCGCGCCGGCTTCATCTGCCAGCGCAGCCATCAGATCGTTGATCAAAGGGATAATAGGCGGTGACCCGTACTTGAGGACCTGGGCAAAGGTGATTACTTTGGGGCCCTTGCAGTACCAGCTATCCCGGATACGGTCTTCGGCAGGCACATAGGTTGATGCCAACGCTTTGACCGGGGCCTCTTCAATGGCCCCGGTCAAATCCCGGCGTTCCAGGTTGGAGCAGAAGCCGAAACGCAGGGTCTCCGGGCAGCCTGCCACTCTAAGGGCATAAAAACGATTCTGGGTTTTTTCCAGAAAATCCCTGGGGCCGGCAAATTGAGGCGTGGCCTGGGGATGTTTGGGTGATACCCTGAAACTTTGCTCCCCCTGGGCCAGGGTCTGGCCGAACCCCAGCGCCAGATTCACGATACCCTCATGGGCTTTGGCATTGGCAGTCGGATAAAAGTTCAGGGACTGGGCCGCGCCCGAAAGGGCCGGGTAAAAGAAATCGTTGTGCCGGCTGCCGGCCGCAGCCTGGATCATAACAGCCATGCTGTCCCTGAAGGGCCGGGCTGTTGTGCTGCGAACAAAGGCCCGGGCTTTTTTATAGCAGGCTGAGGCATAGACCAGCTTAACGGCCGTGGCAAGTTGGGCCAGGCGGATGTCAGGATCGGCATGGGTATTGGGGATCATATAGGTTTTGTACACCCCGGTGCACGGATGGGTGACAGCATCTTCCAGAAGGCTGGAGGAGCGTACGGCAAGGGGAACACAGGCTGCGACCGGAAAGGCCTCCAAATGCCGGAGCACCTCCCGGGGCAGCGGAGCGTCAATGAATGCCTGGACCAACTCAGCAAGGGGTCGGTCGGCAAGTCTTTCCAGCCTGTTGTCCCGGATAAAGTCATCAAAAATATCCGTGCAGAGGACCAGGGTATCAGGGATGTTGACGACCATTTCCGGGCAGGCCGCTCCAAGGTCGGGCCGACGGTTAAGGGTCTGGGCCAGAAAGGCCAGGCCCCGGGCTTTACCACCGAGGGATCCGCGTCCGATTCGGGTAATCCCGTCAGAAACGGTTTGAACCGGATACGAATCTTTGGTGCAGGTGCTTGGCCCCGGGACAGGGCGGTCCATGGCCAGGCTGCAAAAAAAATCATGAAGTATCCGGTCCGGGCGGCGGCCATTTTTATCCAGAAAAGGGGCCGGAATGCTCTGGGCCATTGTTTTGTTTGTGCTTTCCGCACTCATGAGCATGATGGGAAGACCTGGCATTTCCCTGTGAATGGCCGACAGGACGTCAATGCCGGCTTCGGGCGACGCTTTTCCCTGCCGGGGAAGCCGGGTATCGGAAATAACACAGTCAAGGCGTTCGCCCAATTCCCGGAACCGCGCCATGGCTGTTTCATGGGAATCGGCCAGAACAAGCCTGGGCAGCCTGTCACCGGGGAACGCCGCATCAATACCGTTATATACCCCAAGAAGAAAAAACGAGGTGTATTCAAAACTGTCTTCCACCAGGAGCACTGCACGGCGGGTGGTCTCCTGACAGTGCTGATCCTCAGTAAAACGAACCATGGCATGGAAGTGTTCCGGTGTTCCGGGCCAGATAAACATGTGGTCAGCACCCTGTTTCACCAACCGAGCTGTGCCATGGCCCGGCGGCACCAGAAGTATAACCGGTACCCCGGGGCAAAGAACTTTAAGCTGTGGTATCGCCACCCCTGTGTCGACATCCAGCACCCCAACATCAATAAAAACAAGATCAAATTTCGCGTTGCCAAGCAGTGCGGCGGCCTCGTTCATACACTCCGCATGGGTGATCTCCCAGGGGGAGGGATGAATATCGGCTTTCAGCCCCGGCCAAAGGTAAGGCCGGCAAATAAAGAGTATCCTGCTGACCTGAACACCTAAAGGCTTTGAAAATTCAGATCCGACGTTCATTTTTTGGGTAATCTTATCCATTTAAAATCCTTAACCACGATAGGAATGCGATATTTTGCATCAGGTTTATGGAAAATATGTTTATGGGAATATGAAAAAGAAAACAACGCGGCAAAAATAAGATAAAAATGCGTATAAAAACATAGCAGTTGAAAAACTTTACAGGGGAACGGCATCGTGGAAAATGGCGACAATGCTGATTTTACTGATAAGACCTTCTCTGTGTAGTTTGGCGAACGCCAAACCTCTGTGCCCTCTGTGGTTTAATAACAAGAAATCCCGAAGGGATTGAATCTTTTAATTCAAACCGCCTGTTTTTTTTAAACTATCGGGCGGCGCCCGCGGTTTTATCTAACAAAGAGCACAGAGTTTGAAGTGTTCATTTTCCCGAGCGCTTGACAAAAGCCATCTTCCCTGTCTTAAAATATTTTAAATATACGTAAACGAATCTGTGCGGTTATAAATTAAATGAAAGGTTTGCCATGCCCAGGTTTTTCAAAAAATCAGACAAAAAAGCCGGATCTCCCCCGGGTCTGCATATTGATGGCCGGGACCCATCGAGCTCAGCGCCTGATATCCGCGTTTTAATCTATTCCCAAGAAACCCTGGAAACCCACCAGATCTCGAATATTGAGGACGTTAAGCCATTAATTCAGCAGGGAAAGGCGGCATGGATTCAAATCACCGGCACAAATGACCATTTTGTATTTTCAAAGCTGGGGGAACTGTTCAACATCCATACCCTGACCCTGGAGGATATGGTCAATCCGGCACACCCTCCCAAATTTGAAGATTTTGACAATTACTATTATATCACGCTCAAACAACTGGCCTTTGATCCCACGACCCATGAGATATCAGAAACCCAGGTCAGTATGGCCGTTATGGAGAACGTGGTTATTTTTATCCAGGACAAACCCTCCCCCTGTCTTAAGGCCGTGGAGAAGAGGTTGCTGGCAGGCAGGGGAAACATACGAACGGCCGGACCGGGGTACCTGGCCTATGCCTTGAGTGATGCCGTGGTGGACCACTCCCTTGATGTGATCGGTCAGATTGCTTCGGCCGTGGAATCTGTCGAACGAGACATGCTCGAAGATTTAAATCCCGACCACCTTGGCCAGGTACACCGCCTAAAACGTGAGGTCATATTTTTCAATAAGCAGATGCGGCCGGTGCGCGGGGCAATTCTTGGTTTGATGAAGTCTGAATCCCCGTTTGTTCCAGATGCAGTGATCCGTTTTTATGCCGATATTTTGGATCACGTCAACCACATTCTGGATTCGGTCGCTTCGCTTCAAGAACTTTTGTCCAGCATGCTGGATTTTTATATGTCAGCCCAGGGCAACCGTATGAATGAGGTCATGGCAACCCTGACCATTATATCCACCATTTTTATTCCGTTGAGTTTTCTTGCCGGCGTATACGGCATGAATTTTAAATTTATGCCGGAGCTTGAATGGCAGTGGGGATATTTTGTGTTATTGGGGGTCATGGCGATGATCAGCGGTGCAATGGTTGTTTTTTTTAAAAAGAAAGGGTGGTTTTAAAGGTTATGGCAGGAAAAAAACCTATTTATATAAAGCAATTACACCGTCAGTTTATGTTCAAATTATGTGTAATCCTGTTTGCCGGATCAATTTTCTTCAGTGGCTTTGGTGTTGCGTTTGCGGAACCCGAGGAAACAGATTCCCAGCAAAATTCGACATCCCAGCTGATTGATGAACTGGGTTTAATTCTTGAGAAGTCACTGGATTCTGAACTCACTGACCTTGAAAAATATAAAACCCGTATAGCAAGCGAAGAAAAGGACCAGATGTACCTGAACGCCGCCTATAATGGGTATCGGGTCCAGTTTTCATCTTTCTGGAATTTGCTGCTGTCAGAAGATGGCAGTCTTGCCCGGCTGCAGAAAAGCAGGGCCGAACTGAAAACCGCCATGGCAGACGCCCAGAAGATGTTTCAGGGCCTGATACCCGAGGAAGAGGCGTTGAAACAAGAGCTTGCGCATCTGCAAAATCAAAAACTGCTTGTGGACAAACAACTGGCAGAAATTGCAAAAGTTAAAGAAAGCACAGCGTCTGCTGAAAGAAACAAAAACCGGGCCATTGAAAAAACGGCAACCCGCCTGGCAAAAGCGCTCAAGGAAAAAGAGGATCTGGTGTCCCGGCTGGATCAAATATACAAGGACCGTCTGGACAAACAGGCGGAAATAAAAAAAACATATACAGCCTTGGATGCACAATTTGAAAAAGTCATTGAGGAAAAAAATGCAAAGGGGTTGTTTGAACGAACAAAAAAAGATGCGCGGTTTCGTGCCGTCAATTCCCTTAAAGAGGAATTCAACACCCTGGTTGAACTGCTCTATACTGTTTCGAATCCCCAATTCTGGATATCAAAAGCAGAGCAATTGTGGCAGGATGCGGAGCTTTTGGCGGTATCATTTTTCTTTGTCATGGCCATTGTGCTTGTCATCCTAAGACGAATCAAAAAAGAGGCGTTGGGATTAACCAATCTGCCGGTTGCTCAAAAGCTTGGCACCTGGCATCTGACGGCAGCAGATCTGCTGGCCATGTCCATTGTTCCGGCGGGGACCGCCTTGACGATTTTTCTGTACAGCCGTCTGGACCGAATGGCGCTGGTCTCCAGGGCTTTTGGGGAGGCCGCCCTGGTAATAATCATTCTCCTGGCATCCAAGTGGATCCGCCGGGCGTTGAAAACAGTTCTTGTTGATGCCGTGGGCGGTGCGTCCAATGCCCGGCATCTGACCTGCCTCACCCGTGCAATTACTGTTTTTATTCTTGCCTACGGGGTGTTCCATGACACTGTGGGGCAAAGTTCAGGGCTACTGATTTTGCTGCGCATGACCAGTGCATTTATCATGGTTGTCTGGATCCTGAAAACCTGGCGTGATGTCAATTTTTACATGCTTCAATCCCCGAGAGAAAATCCCCTGGACAGAAATCAGCTGATCCGGCTTTTGACCACAAAATACGGTCTGCTTCTTATTTCCGGCATTTCACTCATGCTGGACATGACCGGTTATGAACTGCTGGCCTCCCACTGGGTGCTGTCCTGGATTAAGAGTCTTGTGATTTTTTTCTGGTGGACAATTTTCTTTCACCAGCTTCTGGAATGGGATCTTTACTACAGAGAGCAAAGCCATACCCGAACCGAAGACTTTATGTATGACGACTATCCTGTCCAGTGGCTGATCATCCGGGCAGGTCAATTTTTCTGGATGGTGACGCTTTTAATTGTTCTACTGTTGATTTGGGGTGATCCCCAGACCGTATTGGGCCATCTGTACAAGGTTCTGGCCGTCCCATTGGGCATCGGCAGCATGCAGTTCAGCTTTTTAGGAGCAATTTTTGCCGGACTCGTAATTATTTTCACCTATGCCCTGGTGCGGATATGGAAATGGCTGTTCCAGAAAAAATTTTTGAGCCGTTCGGGCATGGCCCAGGGTCTGCAGGAGTCCATTACAACCATATCCGCTTATATTATCTGGGCCATCGGCTTTCTCATCGCCCTGCACGTCTTTGGGCTGAACACGGCGTCCCTGGCTGTTGCCTTTGGTGCACTAGGTATTGGTATCGGATTTGGCATGCAGAATATCGTCAATAATTTTATATCCGGCATTATCCTGCTGTTTGAACGCCCCATTCAGGTGGGGGATGATGTGGAAGTCAACGGCACCTGGGCCAGGGTAAGAAAAATAAATGTCCGGTCCACAGTGGTGCAGACCTATGACAATGCCTCCCTGATTATTCCCAATGCCGATCTAATCAGCAACCAGGTAACCAACTGGAGCTTCAAGGACAAACGGATCCGCCGCAAAATCAGTGTGGGAGTGGCATATGGATCTGATATCGAACTAGTCAGAACGATTTTACTGCAGATTGCCCAGGACGCGCCCAATGTTCTTCGCTACCCGAGACCGGATGTAATTTTTACAGATTTTGGTGACAGTGCTCTGGTTTTCGTACTGCGGCTTTGGACAGATATCGACCATATGCTGGAGGTGGATACGGACGTCAGATTCAGGATCGATAAACTTTTCAGGGAAAACAACATAGAGATCAGCTTTCCCCAGCGGGATATTCATATCCGGTCCATTGAGGGGACTGATCGGTTTTTCCCTGCCAAAACACCGGCACCGCAAAATCCGGAACAGGGAAACGAATCCGATGATTGAAATTAACGTGGATCTGTCCACCACCCTTTTCAGATACTATCCGGAGGGCTCGGGTTCCATCAAAGTAGAAAAGGGGACAACGGCGGAAGGCCTGATCCGCAAGCTGGGCATCCCTGAGGGTACCGTCAGCCTGATTTTCATCAACGGTAAACGGGCGCTGCCGGATCAGGAACTTGCGGAGAATGATAAGGTTGGGCTTTTTCCCCTGGTCGCCGGGGGATAATTCGTGTTTGAACCCAAAGTCACCCACCTGCGGCGTTGCAGAAAAATTTGCAATCCTCACATACATTAGTCAGCAATTCTAAATTTGGCCCAAATGAGTCTGAAATATCATAAAATCATGATTTCGGCTAACGTGATTTCAACAGGTTACGGTATCCTTGAGTCGATTAAAATCCATATTGAGAATTGCTGACATTAGTATGCTCCGGTTGCAAATTTTCCTGCGCCTTGCATCTGGGCAACTTTGCATCCAAACACAATTTTCCTTGGAGGGAATAATTCAGTCTTTTTTACAAACAAAGGCCTTATTGAGCTATTAAAGTTTTTCAAACACAGCGGCGGCACCCATTCCGCCGCCCACGCACATGGAAACAATCCCATACTTGCCGCCGACCTCTTTGAGGTTGGCAATGCATGTGGCGGTCAGTTTGGCACCGGTGCACCCCAAAGGATGGCCAAGGGCAATGGCACCGCCGTGAATGTTGATTCTGTCCATGTATTTTTCAAGACCGAGTTCCCGGATACAGTGAACAGCCTGGGCGGCAAAGGCTTCATTGATTTCATAAATATCGATATCATCAATGGTCAGCCCAACCTGTTTAAGAACGGCCGGTATGGCATATTTGGGGCCTACGCCCATTTCATCGGACTTGCAGCCCACTGTGGTATATCCAACCAGCCTGGCAATGGGGGTCAGACCCAGGGCATCACACTTTTCCTTGGAGACAACAATAGTGGCTGCTGCCCCGTCCGTGGTCTGGGACGAATTTCCGGCGGTTACGGAACCTCCCGCTTTGAACACCGCGCCAAGCTTGGCGAGCCCTTCGGGTGTGGAGGCCCGGATTCCGTCGTCATGTTCAACAATAAATGACTCTTTTTTATACGTCCCGCCCGCCTGCTCAACATATCTGTAGGCCGGGGTGGGGATAATTTCCGTAAACTTCCCCCCGTCTCTGGCTGCCATGGCCTTGGACTGGGACTGGGCGGCAAAGCTGTCCTGATCTTCCCGGGACACGTTGTAGCGCTCGGCCACGTTTTCCGCGGTGATCCCCATGGAGACGTACATTTCGGGGTTGGTTCGTGAATATTCCGGATGCGGCCGGGGAACGTTACCTCCCATGGGAACAAAGGTCATGGACTCGCAGCCAGCACCGATGCAGACATCCGACCAACCCGCAGAGACCCGCACGGAGGCCAGGGCGATGGCTTCAAGGCCAGATGCACAGAACCGGTTCACTGTCGCCCCGGAGACCTTGTCGGGAAAGCCTGCCATTTTAGCCGCAATCCGCCCCAGGTTCAGGCCCTGTTCCGCTTCGGGAAAGGCGCAACCCAGCATGACATCGTCAATATCTTCGGGTGTCAGGTTGGCGGTCCGTTCAACCGCTTCTTTCATAATAAAGGAAATCAACTCTTCGGGCCGGGTCTGGCTGAACATGCCTTTCTTTTGCTTGCAGCCCGGGGTCCTTACGGATTGTACTATATATGCTTCTTTCATTTATCTATTCTCCTAATTTCTAAGGGGTTTCCCGGTCTTTAGCATATGGTCGATTCTGGCGATGGTTTTTTCCTCTTTACAGAAGTCCACAAAGGCCTCTCGTTCAAGTTTAAGGATGGCTTCTTCGGTAATCTCACTGCCCTCGTTGACATCACCGCCGCTGACGACATAGGCAATACGTCTGGCCAAAAAGGCATCATATTCGCTCATGAATTTGCCGTTAAGGTAATTGAACAGTTCCGCATTGACCATGCCCTGACCGGCATTCCCCATCACCCTGATCTTCTTTTTCATCGGGGGAACATATCCGTCATCCACCATTTTAAGCACTTCTTTCTTGGCTTCACCCACAAGACTGTCACGGTTCATGACAATCCGGTCGGCAAGGCCGAGGAACCCGTGATCCCGGGCCTGGGCCGCTGACATGGATACGGCGGCCATGGCGATTTTCATGAATGCCGGAACGAATAATTTGGCCAGTTCCACCTCTTTGACGGTTTTGCCCGGCAGGGCATCCACATATTTTTTCCACAGGTTCATGCAGCCGCCGCCGGCGGGCAGCAGGCCCACGCCGATCTCCACCAGCCCCATGAACAATTCGGTATGGGCGACAATACGGTCCGCGCCCAGGCAGGTTTCGCAGCCGCCACCTAACACCATGCCGTAAGGTGCGGCAACTACGGGGAAGGGAGCGTATTTGGCTCTCTGGATGCCGGCCTGTCCTTTTGCCAGGAATGCATCAATTTCAGCATATTTTTTTTCATGGCACAGTTTAGATACAAAGGAAAGGTCTGCGCCGGCAGAAAACGCACCGGGCATGCCGCCGGCTTCGTTTCCGATAACAAGACCGGCTCCGTTTTCTTCTACATAATCAAGGGCTTTGCCGATGGAATCAACAAGTTCAGCATTGATGGCATTCATTTTGGTGTGAAATTCAAGGCAGAAGACATCGTCTCCAATGTCCACCAATGATGCAGACGCATTTTCGAATACGGTTTTATTGTTGCCTTTGGCGGCAGCAATGGAAACCATATTTTTAGACACCGGAACCGTTTTGTATTCGCCGGAGACAAAATCAAAGTAGTAGCGGATACCGTTTTCAAGCTTGTAAAAAGACTTTACGCCCTTGGCCAGCATCTGCGTCACATTGGCCGGGACATCAAGACCTTCGTCGGTCATTCGCTCAACAGCCTCTTTAACACCATAGGCATCCCAGGTCTCAAAAGGCCCCATCTGAAAATTGTAGCCCCATTTCATGGCATTATCTATTTCGACGATGGTATCGGCAATCTCAGGCACCCGGCCGGCCGCATACTGGAAGGCATTGGCCTGGCATTTCCAGGCAAATTGGGCGCCTTTGTCATCGCCTTTGAGCACGCAGGAGATCTTCTCTTCCAACGTGGCCTTTTTCCTGGCCTGATCCAGGCAGGGAAAGGTGGGCCGCTCAAGGTCTTCGTATTCCAGGGTGTCAACATTGAGGACTTTGCGAACTTTTTTCCACTCCGGGGTCAGTTCAGTCTTGTAAAAACCGCCCTGGGTTTTGTTGCCCAGCATTTTTTTATCGACCATTGTAGTGATAAATTCAGGCAGGATCAGCGTGTCGCGCTGTTCGTCGTCCTTGCACAGCTCATATGAATTTTTTGCCACATGGAGCATGGTGTCAATGCCGACCAGGTCCGTGGTTTTGAAAATTGCGGTTTTGGGTCGACCCAGGGCCGGTCCGAGCAGGGCATCCACTTCGGGAATGGTCATGTTGTCTTCACGCATGAATTGAATGCAGGCACCAATGCCCTGAACACCGATTCTATTGCCCACAAAATTCGGGGTATCCTTGGCCCAGACAATGCCCTTACCCAGATTTTTTTCACCAAACCGGGCAAGAAAATCCATCACGTCGGGTTTGGTCTGCTCGCCGGGAATCAATTCAAGCAGATGCATGTAGCGTACCGGGTTAAAAAAATGGGTGCCCATGAAGTGTTCTTTGAACTCCTGGGAAAACCCTTCACTCATATCCTTAAGCGGAATGCCGGAGGTATTGCTGGTAATAATGGTGCCTTTTTTTCTGACCTTGGCAACCTTTTCGAACAGCGCCCTTTTGATCTTCAGATTTTCCACAACCACTTCGACAATCCAGTCGCATTCCGACAATTTTTCAATGTCATCATCCAGGTTTCCCGTACTGATGCGCGAGGCGTCTTTTTTGTTGAAAAATAGAGAGGGGTTGCTGGCCAGGGCAGCGTTCATACCGGCCTGCACAATGCGGTTTCTTGCCGCAGGATCTTTTTTTTCTTCTTCGGTCAAATCAAACGGTACAATGTCCAGCAGCAGCACATCAACACCGGCACCGGAAAGAAGGGCGGCAATTCCGCCACCCATTATTCCGGACCCGATCACTGCTGCTTTCCTGATTTTTCTTACCATGATATTCTCCTCACGTTGGGGTATAAATAATCAAAATCGGTTGTTCTGAAGGACTATTCATTTTTAATATATAAGAACGTCTGTGTAACCACCACAGATTTTTAAACTTTTGTTGTGCCCTGAGCCTTTTTGAAAAACAAGTTCAATCCATGAGTGCTGTATAAATGGAACACGATTGGAAATATATTGTCAAGAAAAAACATTTTTAAAACAGGCGGCACACAAACATAAAATATTGTTTTATTTCAAAATGTTAACGTGTATATCCATGACGCATTTTGTAACGGCATCGCCAAAGATTAAAACAGGCTGGTTTGTGAATTATCATTCATGAATTAATAATGAATCAACTTGTAATATAGACAAGGGTTTGGTATTTTAGCCTTTGTTTTCACAAAGGATATTACTATTTTTTAAGAGAATCCATGCACCCGATAAATGCAAAACTGCACGCCAATTCGCCTCTGAACTTCGACTCAGTTGCCCGTATGATCGCCGATCTTCAAAGGGAGAATGGAGATATCCCCTGGCACACCGGCGGGAAAACCGACCCCTGGGATCTTGTGGAATCCGTCATGGGACTGAATATTGCAGGGCTTCACAACCAGGCAATGGCCGCCCTGGACTGGCTGGCCGGTCTCCAGAATGAAGACGGCTCCTGGTATTCATCCTATATGGATTCCATCCCTGAGGACCGTACCACCGAAAGCCACATGGCCTGTTACCTGGCCGTGGGTCTGTTTCACCAGTTTCTAATTAAAAGGGATAAAACGGACCTTGAAAAATTCTGGCAGATCATGTCAAAAGGTATTTCATTTGCACTGGAGCTCCAGGCAGACACGGGAGAAATCTACTGGGCAAGAAGTCCCGAAGGCAAGGTTGACCCCATGTCTCTTTTGTCCGGGTCCTCTTCCATATTCTTGAGTCTGAAATGCGCCCTTTCCATCGCTGCTCTTTTGGGCCGCGCCCGCCCGGAATGGGCGGATGCATTTAAAAAGCTCGGCAACTCCATCAGAGAAAATATTGTGACATACAACGTGTCAAAATCCAGATTTTCCATGTACTGGTTTTACCCGATCCTGTCCGGTGCATTGCAGGGCCCCCGTGCAACGGCGCGCATGGACAGATACTGGCACAAATATATCATTGAGGGCCAGGGATGCCGGTGTGTGTCGGACCAGCCCTGGGTGACCATTGCCGAAACATGTGAACTGGTCCTTGCGCTTCACGCCATGGGACGACGGCAAAAGGCCGGGATCGTTTTTTCCTGGATTCTCAACCGGGTGTTTGAGGATCAAACCTTCTGGTGCGGATATACCTATCCGGATATGGTGGTCTGGCCCGAAGACAAGATCTCCTGGACCAATGCCGTGGTGCTGATGGCTGCCGATGCCCTGTACGGTCTGACGCCGGGGGCCAAGGTGTTTGATCATGAAGCCTGGGAAGGCGCTTCATTTAAATATTAAACGATGATCAGAGATAGGCGTCCATACTACATTAAACAGGCCTGGTACCGGTTCCAGAATTTTTATGTCCGCCGGTATCTTGTGCCCCATCTCAGCGCCCTGGGGCCCCATCCGTTCATTATTAAACCCTGGTATATCGAATTGTTCGGGGGCCCTATCTCCATCGGCAGCCATGTGACCCTGCTGGGTTGCCCGGACAAAAGGACCCGGTTGACGGTGTGGTCCGAAAAAAAAGAGATTGACGGGATCTGTATCGGGGATCATGTGCTCATCTCTCCGGGGGTGCGGATCTCGGCAGCCAACTCCATTCATATTGCAGACTCGTGCATGATTGCCAGCCATGCCTATATTACCGATTCAGACTGGCACGGCATCTACGATCGATCATTGCCGCCGCCAACCGTCTCAAAGGTGGCGCTTGAAGAGAATGTATGGATCGGAGATTCCGCTATTGTATGCAAGGGCGTCTGCATCGGAAAAAATTCCATTATCGGGGCAGGCGCCGTCGTCACCAGCGATATTCCGGCCAATGTTGTGGCCGCGGGTAACCCGGCCAGGGTGGTCCGCAAACTTGATCCTGGCCGGAAAATCATCACCCGCAAAGACCGGTACGGCGATACCGACAAAATGACAGCTGTTCTGGAGACGGCTGAAAAGGACTGCCTGGAAGGAAATACGCTTTTAAGCTGGATTCGCAGCCTTATCGCCCCCGGCAAGGATTATTAAACCAGCCGGTCGATGGTCTGGGTAAGATACTCAAGGTACGCCTGAATCTTTTCAATGTCAAAGGTTTTGGACAGCTGGGAAAGCTCTTGTCCAAATATTTTAAACGCATCAATTTTAAACGCTTTTCCGGTTTCAGTGATTCTCACGGCAAATCGCTGGAGATCGGATATTTTCAACGCCTGGCCGATTGGCGGCATATGGGGGACAATATCCTTGCGCAATCTGTCCAAAAATTCGCCGGGCAGACGCCCTTTATCCAGTGTATCCAGGCAACTTAACACAACAGAACGTTCCGCGGTATCATCCACCGGACGGAGAAACCGCGTTAAAACGGCCATCAGACTATCGATGGCGATGGGCTTGACAATGGCACAGGCAAATCCCCGGGCCTCAAGTTCATGGTCGGACCACAAGGTCATGCCCGCGGTCATCAGGCATATGGGAATATGGACAACCTCGGGGTCGGCTTTCAAACGGGCTGCGGTCTCCACACCAGTAATTTCAGGCATTTTCAAATCAATGAAGATCAAGTCAGGTTTCTGTGCCTTGGCATGCTCAATGGCCTGGAAACCGTCCGCCGCCTCAATGACGTCCAGATTAATCTTTTCCAAAATTTCCCGGAGCATAAACCGGATCTCCCGCTGATCATCAACAACAAGGATCCGATCTTTGCCGAACTGCATGCGGGTCCATGCGCATTTGTCAGCTTCCACCGGAGAGCAACTGTGCGTGTGATATCGTTTAACACCCGGCAGGAATATGGTAAATGTGCTGCCCTGCTCCGGTTTGCTGGATACGGAAAGCGTGCCGCCCATAAGTTCGGTCAGCTGTTTGCATATGGCAAGCCCCAGCCCGGTGCCGCCAAATTTCCGGCTTATTCCAGCCGAGGCCTGTTCAAAGGCATCAAAGATTTTAGCTTGATGGTTCTCGCAAATACCGATGCCCGTGTCTGCCACCTGGATAATAAGATCTGCGGAAGTTCCCCCGGTTTTACGGCTGGTGCGGATTTGTGCCTTCAGGGAAATCGTGCCGAATTCCGTGAACTTCAGGGCATTGCCCACCAGATTGATAATGACCTGGCGCAAACGCATTTCATCCAGTGCCAGGGCGCTTGTGTCATGTTCGGGCAGTTCAATGAAAAAATCCAGATTTTTTGTGTTCAATTTTATTTTGAACAGCCGGTATATTTCATTAAACAACGTCTCTAAAAGAACGGGTTTCAAGTTGATTTCCAGCTTTCCAGCCTCCAGCCGGGACAGGCTAAGTATGTCGTTTATCAGGTCGGAAAGGTTTGTCCCTGCTGTATTGATGGCTGAAAGGTAACCGGCCTGCTGGGGTTCAGTAATCATTGTTTTCAACAATTCGCTGAACCCTATAATTGCATTCAACGGTGTCCGGATTTCATGGCTCACATTGGCCAGGAATTCGCTTTTTACCCGGCTTGCCTGCTCGAGTTCCGCTTCTTTTTGTCTGCGGATCTGGATTTCGTTATTCAGGGCTTCGTTGGCTGCCTGAAGGTCTCTGGTTCGTTCTTGTACCCGGTTCTCCAACTCCTGGTGATACAGATTGAGCGCCTGTTCCGCCTGCTTGCGCTTGGTAATGTCCCTGGCGTTAATCACCATTCCCTTGATGGTGGGATGCTCCATGAGATTTTTGGACATACATTCAAGGATACACCAGTAATCGGCCTCGTGCCTGAATCGTATGGCGGTTGGATATGTCTGGATCAAATCCGCCACCCTGAGGCTAAATCTTTCGGAGAGTTCCTCTTCTTCCTGAGGGTGTATAAAATCCCTAACGCTTCTGCCCAGAAGAGCTTCGGGCTGGTATCCAAGAATCCGGAATGTGGAGGGACTGACGTAACGAAAGACCCCTTCCCGATCAAGAATCCAGATCATATCGTTGGCATTTTCAATTAACGCCCTGAAGTGCTCTTTATTTTGTTTTAATGCATAAAGGCTGTCCTGAAGCCTGAACGCCATTCGGTTGAATTCTTTTGCCAGGAGGCCGAATTCATCGTCGGACTGAATATTGATCCGGGTATCCAGATTGCCTTTGCCAAAGGCCTGGGTCCCTACAAGCAGTTCCTTGAGCGGGCGGGTCAGGCGCGCAGTAAAAAACATCAGAACCAAAGAGATAACAACGGCGATGGCAAGAAACAAGCCATACAGATAGGGCTGCATCCGGTTGATAGCACCGTACACCTCCTCCGTAGGATCTGCCGCCAGAACGTACCATTCCCAAGGAGAAAAATAACCAAATCGTACAAGAAGGCGTTCCCCTGAAAGTTCTATGATTCGTCGCCCCCCTTGAACTGTTAGAGAGGAGAACCATTTTTCCCGGCCCAGGTCCGTATCATTCAGATATTTATTGGGATGAAAGATAATCGCCCCGCTGCGGTCCACGATGAAAACATACCCTTTATTTCCGATGGTGATATTTTGGATACGGGCTGTTGCATCCTGTTTTGCCTTGTCAATGCTTGCAGGAATACTTTCCAGGCCGTAGTCATGAAGCACTTTTTCCTGCTCCCGGGCGACATCCATGGCCATATTCAGGCGTGTGGCAAGCCAGGCATCCCCAAGATCAAGAAGGGCTGTCCGGGAAAAATGGTACGTGATCGCAATGGTTGCCGCCAGAAAAAAACAGATAAGCGGGAGGGTGGGAAGCAGAATTTTGGTGTAGGTTTTCATGTCAAGGCGATTGCCAGCGCCCCCAACCCGATGTGGTTCATCATAAATTTAAATATGATATATGTCATATTCTTCTTTAGCCCGATTTTTCTTTCATTTGCGAATAAATCACTATACACAAAAGCGAAGGGAAAATACATTTTTCAATATTAAATGACCGCTTGGCAAAATCACGAATACCGTTCACGGGCACATGACCGTCAAGCCCCATGGGATTTTCGATTGAATGTCCGGAATCCGAAAAAAAATTTGTATTGATCATTAACCGCCACCGCCATAAATTGTTCTGCCGATTTTTTTTAAACGGATGTATCATTCTTTTCAAATATTGTGAAAGTTACGGCAATTTGTTAAAAAACGACTATGATTTTACCGCTTAAAGATATTATTGATCTCGACTTTCTCCTGGGGCTGGATGAGGGCCGGGAAACTGTCGATACCAACGCCATAGCTGCCCGGGACAGGGATATTTTCCGCCGGATTAAAGATGGCGACCGCCTGGATGATGCCGGGCTGATTGCAGGATGGCTGGAACACCGGCGTCTGCTGTTTTCCCAGGAGACCGGCAAGGGAGGTCCCGGGGCCAAACTACCCGGAGCGCTGTTTGATTCTTTCTACCTCTGGATCACCAAGTGGATATTTGCCTGCGGGCTGGCCGCCGGAGGGTTATGCGCCTATTCATTTCTGGCCTACCATGGCAGCCGGCCTGTGAATGTGACCCTGTTCGTGGCTGTGTTTATTCTTATGCCGGCCCTGCTTTGCCTGGCGGCGGCATTGGTGGGATTCCACCAGTTCCGGGCCGGGGCTTCCGGGTCGGGATGGACCGGCGCGCTGCACCGGATGTCCATGCGGCTTTTCATTGATAGATTCATGGGACGGATGCAGAAATGGGCCGCGCCCGTTCAAACGCATTTTCCTCAATTTTCCAAAGATGCCAATGACCTGCTGCACCTGGATACCCGCTCTTTTCGAAGTATTTTGTTCTGGCCGGTGTTTATTTCGCTCTCTTTAGGGGCACTGGGATTTTCCACCGGAGCGCTTGGCGGCACGTTTTTCAGAATTATGGTTACGGACCTGGCCTTTGGCTGGCAGTCCACGCTTTTGACATCCGGAGAGAGCGTGCATCGCCTGGTTACCTGGATTGCATTGCCCTGGTCCTGGGCCATGCCGGATATTTTTGTGCCGACCCTTGAACAGGTTGAAGGCAGCCGGATTATTCTCAAGGAGGGTATTGTTGGACTGGCCAGCGAACATCTGGCGGCGTGGTGGCCGTTTTTATGCATGGGAATGCTGGTGTATGGGCTTATTCCGCGCATGGTGTTAGTGGGATTGGGCCGCACGGCCAGAACGATTGCCCTTGCCCGATTTGACCTCTCCCGCCCCGGGTACCAGCGGCTGCTCATGCGGATGCGCTCCCCCCGCATGGGTATGGATATTAAAGAGACCGGGGGCTCCCGGGCACAATTCAGAGCGCCTTTACCCAGACCGGAACCCGAGCCCGAACCTGTGAAGGAAAAAGTGGAAAAACCGGTTGTTATGCCGAAGCCCGATACGATTGTAAAGCCATCAGTGCCTGAACCGAAGCCAAAGCCCGCGCCTGAGCCACAACCAAAAGTAGAACCAAGGCCAAAACCGGAACCTGTGCCGGAGCCGGAACCCCGCCCCCCGGTTGTATCTGATATCCCCGAGGTAAAAGAAAAAACACCGGGGGCACTTGTGCTTGGATCGGCCAGGGGCCTTGAGGAAAATGACGTGGAACAGATCCGGACCGGCCTGGAACAGCAGTTTGGTCTCCATGTCGCCACAACCCTGGGCATCCATTTTGATTTTGATGAAGACCGGGACCAGATCGCAGCCGGTGTCAAGGATTTGGGCAAGGTGCCTTTGATCATACTCCAGGAGGTCTGGCAACCGCCCATCCGGGGCCTGCTCTACTATTTTGTTCAACTCCGTGAAGCTTTTTCTGACTTCCCCATATGGATTGTCATGATCCAGACAATGGAGCAGGCAGAAAAAGATGTGGCGTCTTCTGATGTGAATTTTCAGGTATGGAAGAGTGCCGTAAATCAGCTCAACGATCCCATGATCGTCATCGAAAGGTGGGTGGCCGCATGATGAAATTACCTGAATTTGCCGTTCTGGGACACCCCAACGAGGGAAAGTCCTCGGTGGTGTCCACCCTGACCGAAGACGACCGTATCCAGGTCAGTCCGGTGCCTGGTGAGACAAGGGTTTCCAAATCATATTCAGTGACGTTGGATGACAAAGAGATTATCCGGTTTGTGGATACGCCGGGATTCCAGGTGCCCCGTCAGACCCTATCCTGGTTCAAAAAAAATCCGGGAGCGGACATGGTGGAACGGTTCATTTCCGACCATGAAAAAGACCCGTTTTTTGCCGACGAATGTGAACTGTTAACACCGGTGGCCAATGGGGCC